>CALFYA010000302.1 GCA_937952925.1 uncultured Moraxellaceae bacterium | reverse complement strand
TAGACCTGCAAAGTACCCAAAAAAACACCAGTCAGTGCTTAACTGACTGGCATTACCCATTACCGCTCTCCTTTAGCGATTGCCAATCCTCGTTGAATGGCAAAACGGAATGATTGTTCATCTGATGAATGTTTCCCACCTTAACATGTTCAGATGGCGGCGGTAATAGCGAATTCGGTCAAATGATTAGCATTTGATGAACGCAAGCGTTGATCCTGACGTGTGGTCGGCATACTGTACTGACAGGTTTTTTGTGAATAACTTGGTTATGGCTGAATTACATCTCCCTGCGCATCTACTCAGCGCGCTCGAACAGTTGATTGAACAAGCACGCTTTGCGCTGCCCCAAGCGCCTACGCCACCCGATTTTTCTGCATCGGCGTTTATCTGGGCGCAACAACAATTGAGTCCCGTCTACGAGCCGCGCCAGATTCATTTGGATGATTTGCTGGGTATTGATCGGCAAAAGCAGCAGATCGTGCAAAATACACGGCAGTTTTTGGCGGGTCTGCCCGCCAATGATGTGTTGCTCACTGGTGCACGCGGTACTGGCAAATCCTCACTGGTGCGTGCGCTACTCACCGATTTTTCCGCGCACGGCCTGCGGGTGATTGAGGTGGCTCGCGATGATTTGGTGCATTTGCCCAAGATTCGTCAATTGATCGAGCAGCGTCCCGAAAAATTTATCGTGTATTGTGATGATTTGGCCTTCAACGCCGAAGATGAACATTATCGTGCGCTCAAAAGTGCCTTAGATGGCTCGATACAATCCGATCAAGGCAATCTGTTGATCTATGCCACCAGTAATCGGCGGCATTTGCTGCCCGAATTTATGCATGAAAACGACCTGCTGACGCGCAAAGATCCCGCCTTTAAAGACGAAGTGCATCCACAAGAAGCGATTGAAGAAAAAGTGTCGTTGTCTGATCGGTTTGGTTTGTGGCTGCCGTTCCACCCAATGAATCAAGACACCTACCTCAATATCGTCAGTCACTGGATTGGTCAGGCTGGCTTGACGCTAGACGCCGATACACGCCGTGAAGCGATCCGCTGGGAGATGACCCGAGGGCAACGCTCTGGGCGTAGCGCCGCACAATTTGCCCGCCATTGGCTTGGCTTACAACAACTCAAGCAACAGGATGCTTAACATGTGCACACTCTATCCCCCCATCGCGCCCTATGCCGACGGCTATTTACAAGTCAGTGCGCTACATCGCATCTACTATGCCGAATATGGCAATCCCGAAGGCCGACCGGTAGTGTTTTTGCATGGCGGGCCTGGTGGTGGCTGTCAACCGAGTTATGCTCGTTATTTTGATCCACAAAAATGGCGGATTGTGTTGTTTGATCAACGTGGCTGCGGCAATAGCACCCCGTTTGCTGAGCTGCGCGACAATAGCACATGGGATTTGGTCGCCGATATTGAGCGGATTCGTGAGCATTTGACGATTGACGCATGGGCAGTGTTTGGGGGTTCTTGGGGGTCTACCCTTGCGCTCGCTTATGGCATCACTCATCCGAGCCGCTGCACTGCGTTTTTTTTGCGTGGGATTTTTTTATTGCGCAAAAAAGAAATCGACTGGTTTTATCAAGAGGGCTGTTCCAAGCTATTTCCTGAGGCTTGGCAGCAATATTTGGCGGTGATTCCGCTTGAGGAGCGCAATGATCTGGTGGCAGCTTACTTTAAACGGCTCACCTCCACTGATGCACAGGTTCGTCGTCAAGCGGCACAAGCATGGTCGACGTGGGAAGGCTCGACCTCCAAGCTGATCCCCGATCCTGTGATGATTGCGCACTATGGCGCAGATGATTTTGCTGAAGCATTTGCCCGTATTGAGTGTCATTACTTTGTAAATCGGGGCTTTTTTGATACCGACAACTACCTGATTGAACAGGTGAGCAAGATTCGCCATCTCCCTGCCATCATCGTGCATGGTCGCTATGATGTGGTGTGTCCGGTTGAAAATGCGTGGGAGTTGCACCAAGCATGGCCTGAAGCCGAGTTACGGATCATTGCCGATGCGGGACATAGCTTGTCGGAAGTGGGCATTACTGATGCGCTGATTGAAGCGACCGATCGTTTTTAGCATGAGGGAGTCTGTCCGAGGATAGACTCTCCTGTCTGAATGTCTATACGTTTACTGCGGCTCAGGGATTTTGACGTCCACGCCTTCTTTGAGATACAGCTCACGGATCAACTTGAGGTCTGCATCCAACTCAGAAGGAATGATTTTGCCCAAAAAACGGCCTTGTTGATTGGCGTTGTCCGAGATCATCAGCACAATCGGCACATTGGCAGCTTTGGCAATATGCCAAAATCCTGTGCGAATCGGTTTGCGCTCGCTACCATCTTTGGCACGGGTGGCTTCGGGCGCAAGTACCAAGGTGAAACGCTCACGGCTCGCAAACTCCGCCGCCATTTGGGTGACCACATCTTTGGCATTTTGCCGATCAACCGGAATCGCCCCAAGTGCTTCAAGGATGGGTTTGAGCGCCCCTTTAAACAGCTCTTTTTTGATCAAGGTATGGGTCTGCACCCCCAAGATATGAAACAACGCCACTGAGCGGATCGCATCCATATTGGTGGTGTGCGGAAAACCGATCACCACTTGCTTATCCGACCATAGACTTGGATCATTTTGGTATGTCCAGCCATTTAATTTAAATAAGGTTTTTCCTAAAAACTGTCCGATCATGTTTGAATCACTACCACAAAACAATCACTCGACAATACACAAGCTCCATGTAGAAAGCTATGCGCGACTTTGCCGAAAGTATGAAAGATTTGGTCACTACTCTTTAGGTTTTGATCGCCCAAAATAACGCTGCACAGCCATGCACCTCAATCCCAAAACACTTAAATCGTGCGGCGAGCATCTGGCGTAAATCACTCAAATGATCATGTTCGTTGTGGAAAATCCCACGATAGTTGTACAGCTTCATCAAACCACGCGCACCAAGATTCAGGGGGACATCGCCTTGTAGCAAAGTGCTGCCAAACAGTACGCCGCCTTTTTTCAGGTAAGCACTGGCATGATCAAACGCACAGGCCTTGTCACGAATATCACCAGGGATACAGTGCAATAGATAATTCATGGCAACCGAATCAAATGGATGCTCTGGCAAATCGAGTGGCTCCAGCACATTACGCTGATAGGTGCGCAGCTCACGACCAATCCGCGCTTGTCCAAAAGCAAGGGTTTGTGGATTAAGATCGACGAGCACCAAACGCTCAGGCGCGGGCTGGTGATGGTGGGTGGGAAAAAAGGCGCTGCCCACCCCCAACTCCAAATGCTCACCGCGCATATTTTGCTGATAAAACTGCATCAACCGATGGGTCGGACAACGCCACAATAAATAGTTGGAGATGCCCAGCACCACCAGATCATAGAGTTTGAGGGTGGTGGCGGTATATACCGCTTGGCCTGCCTGCACAGCTTCTGGAGAGATGGGGCGATTTTTAGTTTGTGGCATATGATCCTCGTCTTGTTATGATCAAAAAAGCCTCCAAGATGGAGGCTTTTGGGTCAATCCATCTGTGGATTATTCCGCAAATGGATGACGCAGTACAATGGTTTGATCGCGATCAGGGCCAGTCGAGATGATATCGACCGGACAACCGACCAACTCTGCAATCCGTTGGATGTACAGCTGTGCGTTGTGCGGCAAATCTTGGATTTGGGTGGCACCAATGGTCGAATCGCTCCAACCTTGCATGGTTTCATAGACCGGTTTGACGTTTTCAAACGCCACCGCATCACTTGAACCAGTACAGCCACAATCGGCGTTCTCATAAGACACACAAATTTGGATTTCATCCAAACCGTCGAGTACATCAAGCTTGGTCAAACAAATCCCGCTGATCGAGTTGATTTCAACCGCGCGACGCAGTGCCACCGCATCAAACCAACCACAACGACGTTGACGACCCGTAGTTGCACCAAACTCATGACCGACCGTACCCAAGTGTTTGCCAATCGCTGAACCGGTGTCGTTTGCTGCATCGTATGGCAATTCGGTGGGGAATGGGCCACTACCAACACGGGTGGTATAGGCTTTGGTAATCCCAAGCACATAGTCCAGATACAGTGGGCCTACGCCTGAACCGGTGCTCACACCACCGGCGGTGGTGTTGGAGCTGGTCACAAAGGGATAAGTGCCGTGGTCGATGTCGAGCAAGGAGCCTTGTGCACCTTCAAACATCAAGTTTTGGCCGTCTTTGCGGTGCGCGTGCAGCAAACCGGTCACATCACAGACCAGATCTTTCAGCGCAACACGCCATTCGTTGGCTTGTGCCAACACCGCATCAAACTCAACTGCGGGTACGCCGTAGTATTGGGTCAGGCGGAAATTGTGATAGTCGATCACTTCGCGCAGACGCGCTTCAAATGCATCCCCACCACGAATCAGCTCTGCCAAACGCAAACCACGACGGGCGACTTTGTCTTCATAGGCAGGGCCAATACCACGACCGGTGGTGCCGATTTTGGCATTACCGCGTTTGATTTCGCGGGCTTGATCGAGTGCGACGTGGCACGGCAGGATCAACGGGCAGTTTGGAGAAATGCGCAGACGCTCACGCACAGGCACACCTTTGGCTTCAAGGGTGTTCATTTCTTTGAGCAGCGCATCGGGTGCAAGCACGACGCCATTACCAATCAAGCACATCACGCCTGCACGCAAAATACCCGAAGGAATCAAGTGCAAAACGGTTTTTTCGCCACCAACAACCAAGGTATGACCGGCGTTATGACCCCCTTGATAGCGCACCACAGCAGCAGCTTGATCGGTCAGTAGATCGACGATTTTGCCTTTGCCTTCATCGCCCCACTGGGTGCCTAGCACCACCACATTCTTGCCCATAGCGGCCTCTTTCCTCAGTTGGCTGCGCATGGCACGATGTGCCAGCCGTCAGCCTGTTGCATCAATTGGTGAGTCACGCGTGCATCGCACACCTGATCGTTTGCCAACGCTTGAATCACGATATCGCCAGCTTGGCGCAGTGCCGCAATCGCGGCTTGTAAATCGGCTTGGCGGCCTTGGGGTGCTGCAATCACGCGCACAGGCGTAGGTGCAGTATCGGGGCGTGCCAATACATGTAAATCACAGCTAAAACCAGTCGCCGGACGGGTACGTCCAAACGCCGTACCAATCCCATCGTAGCGACCGCCTTGAGCCAAGGGCATCGCCAAATTGGGGGCATAGGCTGCAAACACCAAACCGGTATGGTAGTGATAACCGCGCAATTCGGCAGCATCGACACTGACCTCACAATCTGCCCAGTGGCTGCGCACATGCGCAAGGGCGTCGGTCAGCTGTGACAGCGCGTGTTGTAGCAATGGCTGTGCAAGGGCTTCAGCCGAAAATGCGGCACTTAGGGCATCCAGATCATGCCCCACCCGACCCAAGGCCAAGAAATCGGCACCACACGGCAAGCTTTGGCTATAGTCGGCAAGCTCTGGCAGTGCTTTACGCTGATAAATATCAAACAGTGTGCTTTCTTGCTCCGCATCAAGTGATGCAAATTGCGACAGCGCACGGAAAATTTCGACATGCCCCAAATCAAGGTGCAATTTTTGGGTGTGACCGGCGGCTGCCAACGTGGTCAGCATCAGATCGATCATTTCTAGATCAGCAGACAAATCAGACGAGCCAAATAGCTCAGCGCCGAGTTGTAGTGGTGCACGTGACTCCGACAAACCTTGCGGACGGGTATGTAGCACCGTGGCGGCATAACAATAGCGCGCAGTGCCTGCGACGGGATTGACGTGTGCATCAATCCGCGCCACTTGCGGGGTAATGTCCGCTCGCACACCCATCAAGCGCCCCGACAACTGATCAATCAGCTTAAAGGTGACTAAATCAAGGTCACTGTTGTCGGCGATCAACAACGATTCGACATATTCAATAAACGGGGTATACACCAACTGGTAGCCACGCACAGCAAGGGTGTCGAGCAGATGACGGCGCAGATGCTCCAAACGTGCAGCGTGTTTGGGCAATACATCCGCCACCCCATCGGGTAGCAACCAAGTCTCAGCAACAGGCATCTTGATCGACCTATGTGTCAGGCAAAACCAGTGAAATCAACGCAAGTTTGTACAGCAATTGCACAAAAAAGTCGGGGTATCCCCGACGCGGTGCAAAGTCTAGCATGTTGAACTGCTTGATGCACCCCACAAAGCCCATCAAAGCGATGCTTGTACAGTAAAAAGACTCTTGTGAAATACCTACGCAGTTGTTTACGCTGCAACTCTCTGTATTGTGTCGAGTGCGTCATGTCCATTCACCCTGTTCCTGCTGACAATATCCGTAATGTCCTTGGTGAACGACTCGCAAGTTGCTGCTTTGACCCATTGACGGGCTACTATCGCGATGGATTTTGTCATACCGGTGCTCAAGATTTGGGAAGGCATACTGTCTGTGCGCAAATGACCGCCGACTTTCTCAACTTCTCGCAAAAAGTGGGCAATGATCTGATCACCCCACTCCCTCAATTCGGCTTTCCCGGCTTACAACCCGGTGATTTTTGGTGTATTTGTGTGACTCGTTGGAAGCAAGCTCTGGATGCAGGGGTTGCCCCACCGATCAAGCTTGCCGCCTGTCACGAAGGCGCACTCGAATATGTCACCCTTGCGGAGCTGCGTCGCCATGCCCTTTGACCCTTATCAACGCCGACGCCCGCTGATTTTGGCCTCTACTTCTGCCACACGGCGTGAGCTGTTGCAGCGCCTTGCGCTCGATTTTGACTGTATCAGCCCTGATCTCGACGAAACCCCTGAACCCAATGAGCAAGCGGTCTGTTTGGCACGGCGTTTAGCCTTTGAAAAAGCCGCCGTGATTGCGCATCAGTATCCCGAAGCATGGGTGATTGGTGCTGATCAAGTCGCCACCTTAGATGGACAATGCTTAAACAAACCGATGACGGTTGACAATGCGATTGATCAACTCAAACGCTCATCGGGGCGTACCGTGCGCTTTGAAACTGCCATCAGTTTGCAGTGTTTGGCACTCGAACATATCGACACCCGAGTGTCACCCTTTTCTGTCACCTTTCGTGACCTCACCCTCGCCGAGATTGAACGCTACATCGAACGTGAAGAACCGTTGCTGTGCGCAGGCAGTTTTAAGTGTGAAGGCTTAGGGATTAGTTTATTTTCTCATTTGCATGGCGAAGATCAAACGGCACTGATGGGCTTACCGTTGCTGGCGTTATGTCATATGTTGCGCGATGCAGGGTTTCAAATACCCTAAAAAAAATCCGCTCAGATGAGCGGATTTTTGAGTGTTGATACGTCACACAAACTGACTAAACAACCAGTACAGCCCTGCCGACAACCCCACACAAGCAGGGAACGTCATCACCCACGCCAACAAGATATTACGAATGGTCGCGGTTTGTAGACCCGAACCATTGGCCGCCATCGTCCCTGCAATCGAACTCGACACCACTTGAGTGGTACTGACCGGCAACCCGATTTTGTCGGCAGTAAAAATCGTCACCATTGCGGTCAACTCAGCCGCCGCACCTTGTCCATAGGTCAAGTGCGCTTTACCGATCCGCTCACCGACGGTGGTGACCACACGACGCCAACCGACCATTGTCCCCATACCGAGCGCCAAGGCCACCGAGACTTTTACCCACAGCGGAATAAACTGTGTCGCGTCTTCGAGTTGACCACGATACGCCTTGACGGTTTTTTGCTGATCTTCCGACAGATCGGTCAGCAATTTGGCTTTGTCCATCGATTTGAGCGCACTGTGGCTCAAATACAAGTCATTACGCAGCGTTTTGGTTTGCGCTTCACTGAGGCTCTCAAACGAATCCTTTTGCGCCAACGACAAACTCACATCATCAGCAATCCCTGCAAGTGCAGGCCGCAGCTCAGGTGTGGCTTCGTGGGTTTGCATATAGGTGGTGACGATCTGACGCGCCTGTGCAGGATTCATCTGAGCATGATTGGGTGCCAAAATTTGCGACGCTTGCGTGGCAAGCACGGTAATCTCTTTGACATCATCTTTGGGCATGGCCTGATTGAGCGAATAGGCCATTGGCACAATCCCAATCAAAATCAACATGATTAAGCCCATGCCTTTTTGACCATCATTAGAGCCGTGCGCAAAGCTCACCCCTGTACAGGTCAAAATCAACAAGCCTCGAATCCATGGCGGTGGTGGCTCCTCGCCAACAGGCGGTTGATACAATTCTGGTTTTTTAATCAATGTTTTAAACAGCAACAGCAACAACGCCGCCGCCACAAAGCCAATCAGAGGTGAAAAAATCAATGCTTTGGCGACTTTGATCACTTGCGCCATATCCACACCGCTGCTGACCACACCAGCAGGTGCCAAAAACTGATTCATCACCCCCACCCCAATGATTGATCCAATCAAAGTGTGCGAGCTTGATGCAGGCAATCCCATTGCCCATGTCCCAATATTCCACAAAATGGCGGCGATCAACATCGCAAACACCATGGCAAAACCCGTCCCTGTACCGACGTTCAAAATCATCTCAATCGGTAGTAGCGCCAAAATCCCAAACGCGACCAAGCCTGAAGCGGCCATCACCCCTAAAAAATTCCAAATCCCTGACCAAATCACCGCCACATGTGGGGGCAGTGCATTGGTATAAATCACGGTTGCCACGGCGTTGGCGGTATCGTGAAAACCATTGACAAACTCAAAGCCAAGCGCGATAAACAGCGCCACGCCGAGCATCGCCAGCGGAATCAGATTGAGTGCAGGCACCGCTGCCAAATCAGCATTCAACTGAATGCCAACGTAGACCAATCCTGCCAAAATAATCAAACAAAATAACGGCATAAAATACCGTGGAGGGTTGTACTTCGTAGCCAAACTCATGTACAAAAACCTGTGAGACTCACAATGGCGCGTAACTTATATGGTTTTCGCCCCAAATATCCAGACTTTTGTCATAAATTTGACACAAAACCCGAAAGGTGGTTGCACTCTACTTTCTACCCACCAAATCCGCCATAATAGCGCCTTCTTGGTTTTGCCCATCTGTGGAGCGCGGTTTCATGTCCCATGTGTCTTTATCTCAATATCTCAATCAACAAAAAACGCAGCTTCCACATCTGACTGATGATCTTGCCGGTCTACTACAAGATGTGATGGGTGCTTGCCGTCATATCAGTGTCGCCCTTCAGCAAGGTGCACTAGCGGGTATTTTGGGCAGTGCCGATACCGGCAATGTGCAAGGTGAAGTGCAAAAAAAACTCGATATTATCTCCAATGATTTATTGATTGATGCCATCAAGACCGGCGGCCATGCCGCAGCAATGGCCTCGGAAGAAATGGACACCCTGATTCCTGCCAATCCTGCAGCAGATTATTTGATTATGTTTGATCCACTGGATGGCTCAAGCAATATCGACGTGAATATGAGCGTGGGCACCATTGTGTCAATCCTCAAACGCACCAGTACCGGCGAGGTCAGCACCGACGAATTTTTCCAAGCCGGCACACAGCAAGTCGCTGCTGCTTATGTGTTGTATGGCCCCTCGACCCTGTTGGTACTGACCTTGGGCAATGGTGTCGACATCTTTACCCTTGATCGTGCTGGTGGTGACTTTTTCCTCACTGCCGAAAAAGCAGCGATTCCAACAGATACCCAAGAATTTGCCATCAACATGTCCAATCAACGGCATTGGGAAGCACCGGTGACCCGTTATATCGACGAATGCTTGGCAGGCAAAACGGGTGTGCGTGGCAAAGACTTCAATATGCGTTGGGTGGCGTCGATGGTGGGTGATGTGCATCGCATCCTCACGCGGGGTGGGATTTTTATGTATCCCTATGATCTTAAAGACCCGAGCAAAGCCGGTCGCTTGCGTTTGATGTACGAAGCGAACCCGATGAGCATGATTATCGAGCAAGCTGGCGGTGCCTCAACCACAGGTCGTGGTCGTATTCTGGAGGTTACACCCAACGATTTGCATCAACGGATTCCCGTAGTGCTTGGTTCCAAACACGAAGTTGAGCGCGTCACCGCTTACCACCATGATCAGGTTTAAGCTGTGAAGCTGCCTCAATACATCCAATCAAAAGACAACCCACGCATCAAGCAGATTCGTGGGCTGCTTGAGCAAGCCAATATCCGGCGTAAAAATCAGCAAACGGTGCTTGAAGGCGTCCATCTCCTCGATGCCTATCAGCGTCGTGGCTTGACCCCGCACTATTTATGCCTGACCGAAGCAGCACTCAAACATCCGGAAGTCACCAGCTTGCTCGGTGAATGGCCGATGCTTGATGTCTTGGTGATTGCCGAATCGTTGTATCAAGAACTGCGCACCTTGGGTCAAGGCATTGATGTGATGGGCGTGATTGATCAAATCGCCCCTGATCTGCCTACACAGTTTGATCAGGATGTGTTGATCTTGGAAAATGTCCAAGATGCGGGAAATGTGGGGACGCTGCTGCGCACTGCGGCGGCGGCAGGCATCCAACAGGTGATCTGCACCACGGGGACGGCATCCATTTGGTCACCACGCGTATTGCGTGCAGGGATGGGCGCACAGTTTAGCCTGTCTATTTATGAGCATGTCGCTCTAGATCAAGTGTGGTCAAG
This sequence comes from uncultured Moraxellaceae bacterium, assembly GCA_937952925.1. GTDB lineage: Bacteria > Pseudomonadota > Gammaproteobacteria > Pseudomonadales > Moraxellaceae > CALFYA01. The sequence goes on along the minus strand of CALFYA010000302.1, from coordinate 257 downwards.
TCTGCCGAGTGCGCGTTATGCCACCAGCTCGCATGCCACCACGTCGTTATATCAGCTTGATCTGCGCCAGCCCCATGTCTGGGTGATGGGCAACGAAGGCCAAGGCGCAAGTCCCACCGCTATGCAACATGCCCAGCCCATTTCTATCCCTCAACCCGGTGGGCAAGAGTCACTCAATGTTGCGATTGCAGGAGCGATTTGTCTGTTTGAAGCTGTACGTCAACGCAGCCATTGATTGCGGTGATGTTGCAAAAAAA
>CALFYA010000301.1 GCA_937952925.1 uncultured Moraxellaceae bacterium | reverse complement strand
CGAACAGAATGACATTTTTAAAATCATATCGTGCGATGTGCATCGTTTCTGGATTAGAGCCTTGCCCAATTTTAGCTTTTTCTTCACCAAATAATGCGTTAATGGTTGATGATTTTCCACATCCCGTGGCACCAGTGATAAGCACATGAACTTTTTCATCTTTTAGCGATGCTAAATTCTTTAACATCATTGACTTATCCACTTCAGAGATATCACGATTGCCTTGAATTTTAGCCACAAAATCATTAAAAACACTCATATAAAACTTCCGCTGTTAACAAACCACTATTGTTGAACTTCTGATCTTACTTCTAATTTTTTATTATTGCCATTCAGTTTTTCAATACAAGTTTATGTGCGTCACAATATGACGCACTATCAAACCTACTGTTCTGTCTAGCAAGAATCCCCACCCTCTCCCCCCAACTCCGCTATCCTGCCCCCATTCGCCACTCGCGCAGCTCCCTGCGCCACCGCTTTGGGGCAAACCATGCTACATCTATTATTACTCATTGCTGCGGTTTCACTGATTTCGGTCACCACCTTGCTGTTTTGCTTGCGCCGTTATGCACCGTATGCCAAATCCGCCTCAGGCTTTTTGATCACCATTGGGATTGCCTTTACCTTTTTGGGGATTGCGCTTGGCCTGCGGGACTTCAATGCCAGCAACGCGAGCAGCAGCCTACCGGCACTGATTGAAGGGATTAAACTGGCGTTTTGGGGATCGCTTGCTGGCGTAGTTGGCTCGATTATCGTCAAAATCCGCTGGATGTTTTTTGACACCAACGACCAAGAAAACCTTGATGATCAAGCACGTGAGCGCCAATTCTTTGCCAATCAGGCCGAATTTACCGAAGGCATGAAGCAGCTCAACGTGGCGTTTAACACCTTTGCCACCAATCAAGCCGAACAAAACACTCGTATTTTTATGGAAGCTTTGCGCGGGGCAATTGCTGAGTTCAACAGCAACCTGACCAATCAGCTTGGTGAGAATTTTAAATATTTTAATCAAGGCATTATCAATCTGATCACATGGCAAGAAGGCTATAAACACCATCTGGAAAAACAAAACTTGCTATATAAAAACTGCCTCGATCGACTCGAAGACACCCACCAGCTATTTGCCGACTTTGCCAGCCGCGCCGACAAATTCGCCCAGACCGCTAGCGTACTCGATGAGCAATTGATCACCCTAGAGCAGCGCCAAACCCTGATCGACAAACAAATGGATGCGTTTTACGCTTCGCTCGGTCAACGGGTGCTCGATATCGAAACGATCCGCGCCAAGCTAGAGCAAAGTCTAGATTTGCTGCAACAAGGCAGTCAGCATCACCTTGACGCGCTCGCCGCCCTGCACGACCAATCCAACCAAGCCTTTTTGGACACCCAACAACAGATCAATGACCAATGGCTCGCCACTCAGCACGCGCAAGAACAAGCCCTCACCGATGCGCTGAATGCTTTGAGTCGCCAGCTGGTGTCTTTGTCGAGTCAATTTGTCAGTGACTATCAACCCCTGACCGAAAAGCTCAAGCAAGTGGTTGCGATCAGCCGAGAATTGACATGATCAATCGTATCCTTGCCCGCCGCCAAAATGATGCCGATGATCATTGGATCAGCTTAAGCGACATCATGACCTCGTTGATGATGCTGTTTTTATTGATCAGCGTCATTTATATGCTGCAAGTGCAAGAGTCGGTCGATCTGCCCAAAATCTTTAAGGAAGATCAAACCGCACTGCACAGCCAAATGCAGCGCACCTTTGATGGCAAGATGACTCAGTGGGGCGCGGTGCTCAGCCCCGATCTGACTGTGCGCTTCAACAACGCGGATATCCAGTTTGCGGTCGGTTCATCCGAACTGCGTCCGCAATTTCAGCAAGCGCTTAATGATTTTTTCCCCAAGTACGTCAAGATTTTGCATGATCCGCAATACGCGGCACGCATCAAAGAAATCCGCATCGAAGGCCATACCTCGACTTATTGGGCAAATGGCGCAACGCCGGATGTGGCGTATCTCAACAACATGCAACTGTCGCAACAACGCGCCCAAGCCACCTTGATCTATTTGCTCACCCAAGCGCCGCTGTCTGAGCAAGACAAAGCATGGCTGAAGCCACGGCTGCGTGCGATTGGCTTTTCATCCGCGCAGCCGCTCAACGCGCAAGGCCAGCCGGTCAAACAGGCACAAGATGAAGATCCGGTACAGTCGCAACGGGTTGAGTTTCGTGTGGTGACCGATGCCGAAGACCGCATCCGCGCCATTGCTGCAGGTCAATGATCATGATTGATTTTTTGCAAGATGAGGCGTGGAACAGCCTACGCCGCCAGATGAATGCGCCACTGGTGGCTGCTGATGCGGTTCCCGCTACAGTGGTTGGTGGGTTATCGCTTGTCGAGCTTGCGCGGCTCGCAACCGATGGCATCGACACCACGGTTGATCAACTCAAGATTGCGCCTGATCAGACCTTGTTTTTGCACGATACACGCGTCGTGGTCGAACTTGCACCGCATGCTGATGGTTTGCCGACGATTCATCTGACCGCCTGTGCCACCGTCCAAGCGGCTTTACAGCAAAACTGCCATGTCTCCACCCGCACCGCACGTCATGTCGAGGTGTCGGTGGTCAATCCCGACGGTGAGTGGGATGTGGCAACTCAGCAAAAACCCGTGTGTGTGGATTGTCTACGCATACTCAATTGGCAAGGCATGCAAAGCGATTTACCCGACGCGCTCCAACAACACATTGCCGAGCAATTTGATCTCAGCGATTTTTATCAGATTTATCCTGCCACACTCCCCTTGACGACCTACCAGAAACTCTGGATCACAACAGGCGAACGCCTCAATACCTATACCCCCGATTGGCCTGAGGTCGCAGAATATGTCAAAACCTACTCCCGATGGATTTGTACGACTTGCCAGCGCTCTTTTGCTCATCATCGCGATCAGTTGCTGGTTGATCATCTCAATGGGCTAAAGTATGACAACACGATTGGCAATCTACGGGTCTGCTGTGTGAGCTGTCGCGCCGCATTGTCCTAAAAAATCTTGGCAAGTGGTCTGTTTTGTCAGGACACTTGCGTTGGTTTACCGTATCCTTCGCGCCAATTTTATCTGCAACTCACGGTGCGTTATGCGATCACAGCAGCTTGCCCAAAAAACCCTTGAAGCCTTGGGTTGGACATTTGACAATCATCTACCTGCCGATGTGCAGCAATGCGTGATGATTGCCGCACCTCACACCAGTAATTGGGATTCGCTGTATACCAAGCTGGCGTTTATTGTGATGGATATTCCGGTCAAGATGACCATCAAAGACAGTTATATGAAATTCCCGTTTGGTTCGTTTGTGCGTGCCATGGGTGGGATTGGCATTGACCGTAGCCCACGCAAAGACGGTGAAGAACGCCCCAGCATGGTACAAGCGATGGCCGATCTGTTTAAAACCCATCCGCGTCTTGTGATGCTCGTCACGCCAGAGGGCACCCGATCACTCCAAACCGAATGGAAAAGTGGTTTTTATCATGTTGCGGTCACGGCGGGTGTCCCAATTGCACTCGCTTACCTCGACTACACCAAAAAAGAAGCAGGCGTGGGCAAAATCGTTTATCCATCGGGTGATATTGCCAAAGACATGAAAGAAATCATGGATTTTTATCAAAACATCCAAGGCAAACACCCCGAAAATTTTAGTGTGGATCAACGCTATCGCTAAACTAACTCGAGTAAATCAACACACGGTGGCACGCCGCAGCGAAATGGTGCGGCCACCATCCCCGTCCCTGCGGTCACAAACACTTGAGCGCGGGGATGCTGATACAACCCCATCCGATAACCATGCACCGAACCTTTTTTGAGCGCCCATGCGGTCAGATAAGGCAGATACACTTGCCCACCATGCGTATGTCCAGACAGCATCAAGGGGCGAAACGGCAAATGGAGGGGCAAATAATCCACCGTGTCGGGATTATGTGCCACCACCAACCATGGTTTATCCTGTGGTGCATCGGCCAAATGGTCTAGATTGGCTTTACCTGCCCACAAATCCCCCGTCCCCATCAGACGAAATTGCTCAAACTCAATGCTTTCGCCTTCAATCGGGATGATACCGAGAGTCAGCAACGCCTCACGCAGCTCACGCTGTACCGGAGGGCCAGGCAGCTGTTCATCATGATTACCAGGTACTGAGTAGGTTGGAGCTTGGATCGCTGCAAGCGGCGCGAGTTTTTGTAGCAAATGTTCACCCGCTTCATACGTCCAATCCCCTGCAATCACCACCAAATCAGGATTGGCACGATTGATCACCCGTACAATCTGTTCAAGCTGTCGTCGCCCGCCCGAAAACAATCCCACATGCAAATCGGCAATCAAGGCAATTCGGATCGGTTTGGTGGGATGTGCCGGATGATCCAGACGAATCTGCCGCACCGGACTGATCAAGCGATTGGGTTCGATAAATCGGCTATAAATCATCAGTAGGCTAAAACCCACCAACAACGCAGTACTTCCCGCCCCACGATCACCCATCCACCACTGCCACAACACATAGGGGATCAGCAAATAAAACATATAGATGCCATAAAAAACCAGCATCTGGCTAAAGGCTTTGCGACGGTAGACTGCTTTGGATAACACCGTTCGCCGTGCAGCCATCAACACCACAGCAACCAGTGCAAGACCATACAGCCCTGCCAAAAGGGCATTGATGACATCCGTAGACAACAGCACAGCGATCACCTCGGTTGAGGCTAAAGGGGTCTAAACAACGTATGGACAACAACGCTAAAAACTAGGGCAACGCTCAAAAAAACACAAAAACATATAGACCAACTACAAAAAAGAGCGCATGAGCGCTCTAGGTTGCCAGAATAAACTTAGGTGGTCGCGTGATGGATTTCTACCGGCACACTGAGCACCTTGGCATGCAACTGTTGTAGCCCTTCACGCATCTGTTGTTGCACACGATTGGTCAAGCTATGAATGTCATGCCCAGTCGTCTCGATGGGAGCAAGCGCCATCACATGTGCAATCACCGGCTGGTGATGCGCCAAGACCTGTTGTAGATGGTCGGCAAAGCTCGCATCACCAATAAACGGCACGATCTGATCCAAAATTCCTGCTGGGCTGGCATAACACAGCACCACGGGCTGAATCGGCGTGTGGGTTTCGAGTGCCGCGGCGAGTAAGCGGCCATGGATCCGCCGTACTTGCTTGCCATCGGTGGTGGTGGCTTCGGGGAAAAATAATACCGGCATTTTTTGCTGCAAAAAGCTGGCGATTTGATTGCGTACCGCATCGGAATCGCCTGAGCCGCGCTTGATAAACAAGGTTCCCCCTGCCCGCGCGAGCCGTCCCATCAACGGCCACTGTGCCACTTCGGCTTTGGATAAGAAAAATACGCGAGTCACCGAGCCAATCACAGGGATATCAATCCATGACACATGATTGCTGACCCACAAAGCATGCGTGCGGGGGATTTCACCATGCACTTGGACTTGTACACCAAGCACACGGCACATCCGGCGGCAAAAATACTGTACCAGCTTGGTATGGTGGGGTTGATTGGGGCGGGTCAACGCACCATGACGTGCCGCAATCACGAATCCTTCGCCAATGGTAAACAACATCCCGCTCAAGCGGGACACCAATTGCACTTGGCGGCGTAAGCCTGCCACTTGACCTTCTTCCTTGGGTTGTAAAGCAGCGGTCATCATCAACCCTCCTCTTTCCACTCATCTTTGATTTGAGTATAGCGAGGGTATCGCCACCACAGTATGTTGTATTCGACCACCGAGTCACTTTGTTGAGCCTTTAGGCTGTTGTTTTACCAAAGCGCTCCAAATACCGTGTGTCCATGCGTGACAATGGCAACCAAATCAGCACATCGGCACAGTGAAACTCTGGATCAAAACACGCATCCGTACCCACAAGTGCGTTCATGCGCAGATAGGCTTTGAGTAGCGGCGGAATGATGGGATCTTGAGCAAAAATCGCCGGTGGTAAGCGGCGCAGGGGGCGCGCTGATAATTGCAGTTTTTGCTCGCTCGGCAAACGATTGAGCCAGCCTTGGCAATCGCCTGAACCGAGCGGAATTGACGCACAGCCCATCATGGCATCAATCCGCCAATCTGCCACCACTTGCCCAATGCCTTGCCATAACGCATTGATTGCTGCCGCCGAGCGATATTCTGGATGCACACAGGTACGACCGATTTCCAAAATATTATGCGGAGCTTGAGCAAGGAGCTGACTCAAATCAAACTCTTGGCTGGTATAAAATCCACCAGCAATCCGCGCCCGATGCCGATCAAGTAAACGGGTGGTCGCCACCAAACGCTCACCGTCATACACCAACAAATGCGCACAATAAGCGTCTAAACGTTCTTCATCCAATCCCGATGGGAATGCGATGCCAAATTCAGCACCAAATACCTCTGCACGCAAGCGTTGTGCCTGCCGCACATCTAATACCCCTTGGGCAAGGCGTGCTGAAAAGACCGGACGCTCTTTTTTGCCCAGTACAGACAGCATCGCAGCAGGTCTGCTGATACCCGATCCAGTGGTGGGGTGATGGGCATCGGATGATTGAATCGGCATCATAACGAATATCAACTCAGCGGGTGATTTTTATGCACTTTGAGTATGTCTGGTAGATTTGGCGATCTGATGACGCTTTGATGACGACCGCGTGACAGCAAAATGAGCAGACGCTTGTCGTCAAATTTGCTATGATGTTTTGATTCATTTGTGTGCAATAAAGGTCAGTTTGCGTGGAATTATTTGAACGCCCGCAAGGGGGTGAACGTGCCCTCCTCGTTCACCTCAGTATTCGTCAACTCGATGAACTTGACGTTGAAGAATTTCGCTTGCTGGCCGTCTCAGCAGGTGCACAGATTATCGGTCTGATCACCGGCAGTCGGCAAAAACCCGATGCCAAATTGTTTGTGGGCGCCGGCAAAGCCGATGAAATCGCGCAACGTGTCCAACTCGAACAGATCGACTTGGTGATGTTTGATCACACCCTTACTCCGGCACAAGAGCGCAACCTCGAACGTTTGTTTCAATGTCGAGTGGTGGATCGAACCGGTCTGATTTTGGATATTTTTGCCCAGCGTGCACGCACCTTTGAAGGGAAGTTGCAGGTGGAGCTGGCACAGCTTGAGCATTTGTCATCGCGTTTGGTACGCGGTTGGACGCACCTTGAGCGGCAAAAAGGCGGGATTGGCTTACGCGGGCCGGGTGAAACCCAGCTTGAAACCGACCGCCGCTTGCTGCGTCATCGGGTGACACAGCTCAAAGAGCGCCTTGAAAAAGTCCGGCAAACCCGTAGCCAAGGCCGCGCCGCACGGCAAAAAGCCGATATTCCCACGGTGTCTTTGGTCGGCTATACCAACGCGGGTAAATCCACCCTATTCAATCGCCTTGCCAATAGCGATGTGTACGCCGCAGATCAGTTGTTTGCCACCCTCGATCCCACCTTGCGTCGGCTCGATTGGTCAGGATTGGGGCGTTTGGTATTGGCCGATACGGTGGGTTTTGTCCGGCATTTGCCGCACGCGCTCGTCGATGCATTTCGTGCCACCCTTGAAGAAACCCTAGAAGCCGATTTGCTGCTGCATGTGATCGACAGCAGTAGCAGCGAGATGCATGAGCAAATTGAAGCGGTTGAAGCCGTGCTCAAAGAAATTGGCTGCACGGTTCCGATCCTCAAGGTCTACAATAAAATCGACCTGACCGGCGAAGCACCGATCATGATTGAAGCCGCACCGAGCCAACCGGATCGGGTATATGTGTCTGCCCATCAAGGTTTGGGACTAAATCTGCTCAAAGATGCCGTGTGTCAGTGTTTGCTCGGCAACATCCACCATTATGATGTGTGCCTTCCGCCACAAGCGGGACGCCTACGCAATCAGTTGTATCAGCTTGATGTGGTCGAACGCGAAGAGATCCTCGACAATGGCAATTGCCAACTCCATATCCGCCTCGCCAAAGATCGCTTAAGTCAATTGCTCGCGCAAGCGCATTTGCGGGTTGATGATGTGCTGCCCCCTGAGCAAGCGCATGCTTTTCATCGTGTGCTTGAAGCCTTTGAACAGCCTGATCATCCCATCATCAGCGCAGATGTGCCGACAGAAGAGCCGTTGGGATGGTGGGAGTCTGCGGAGACTCCCCGTTCATGAAGAGCAATATCGACTGGACAGCCCTGATCCTCACCCTCGGCTTGATTGTGGTGGTGCGTGAAAGTGCGGTATGGCTGATGGATCTGGTCGGCCATCGTGAACTGGGCAATTTGGTAGGGTTGTTTGCACTACTTGCAGGTCTATTGATTTACAAGCATTTTCGACCTCTATCAAGCCGACTACTTGATGCCAACACACGGATCATGAAAGAAAGTGCCTTAGCCTTTTTGCCCATCGCAGCAGGTGCAGGGGTGATGCTACAACGCTTGGGGCATGAACTGCCGTGGGTCGTGTTGATCATGTTGGTCAGTACCTTATTGCCGTTGTGGTTGTATGCCCGTTTTGCCAAGCGATGGTTGTCCTAAATGCTGTTGTCTATCCTGATTGGTTTGATCCTCACCGTATTTGCGCATGCGATGGCACGACTCGCAGGGCAATATTGGCCAAAATTGCCCGTCGTGGTGATTTCCCTGTTGTTGGTGATGATCATCTTGGCCGTCAGTCAGTGGCCGTATGTCGAATACTATGCCGCCGTTGGGACGATCTTTGAGCACCTGTTGGGTTATGTTACGGTTGCACTCGCTATTCCATTGGCAGCCATGCGTCTCAACGATTTGCCGCTCAAACCCTTATCACGACTGCTGCTGATTGCCACCTTGATGGGGGCAGTCTTGCCGATGGGCATGGCATGGCTGTTTCATTTATCCATCCCAACCCTACTGGCCTTTGCTACCCGCGCCGTCACCACCCCAATTGCGATCAATATTGCACAGCTCATCCACGCACCCGCAGCACTCGCCAGCCTGATTGTCATTTTATCGGGTTTGATCGGTGCAGCACTCTCGCCGCTGCTGTTGCGCAACCTCAATGATGAACGCGCCGCAGGTTTGGCATTAGGTCTGGCTGCTCATGCGATTGGTACCGTCGAAGCATGGCAACGTGGCCCTGTCGCTGGCCGCTATGCAGCCTTTGGCATGGCTGTCAACGGTTTACTCACGGCCTTTTGGCTGCCGATGGCCTTTCACCTGTTAAAAATGTAGCCGCCGTGCGACTATTAATCGGCTGAGTGTTTATTTTTAGTAAAAGATCGGGTATACCTTTCGACCATTATGATGTGTATCGCTTAGGAGCAAAAATGAACGGGATGTTCAAGAATATTCGTCGCATCAGTGCTGCTGTTGCCGTTGTCTGCTGTGGTTTTGCTCATGCTGCCCCTCTGCCCATCGAAGGTAACTGGCGTGCCATCGACGATAAAACCGGCTTTGCCAAAGCGATTGTCAAAATTGAACGTCTCAAAGATGGTCAAGTGATTGGCACCATCATGCGGATTATTCCCCGCCCCGACTACATCCCCAAAGAAGTCTGTCAGAACTGCCCCAAACCCTTCACCAATCAAAAGATTTTGGGTATGACGCCACTGTGGGGACTCACCCCTGAAGACCAAAATGCGTATCGCTATTCGGGTGGATTTATTTTAGATCCATTGTCTGGTCGGATTTATCGCAGCAAAGCCAAATTGAGTAATGATGGCCGGCGTTTGACCATGCGTGGTTATGTGGGGGTATCCGTATTGGGTCGTACTCAGACTTGGATTCGTGAAATGGATGAATCCCAAAAGTAATATTTAGATTTTCTAAACAAAAAGGCATGGTCTTGGATAAAATATTCCTATCACGCCAACTCCATCACATTTTTAATGCATTCTGTCTTGTCAGTCAGCTTTTTGAATTGGCCTAGTTTACGAAACGGCGTATTCTGTCAGACAAGACAGGATGTTGTATGCAGCTGCCATTGCCGCTGATGCGTCGTCCTTGACGTAAAGACAAGGAGCCTTGCAATGACTTTCAAAGCCTCGCTGTTCGCCTGTGTGATGATGCTAGCCGGAAGTCTAGTTCATGCTGCTGATCCCGATCTCAGCGGATTGTGGCGTAATATTGATGATCGGACAGGTTTTGCCAAAGGGATTGTGCATATCAGCAAAGAAGCAGATGGCTCATACTCTGGTACCATCGTCAAAACCTTGCCGCGCCCCGATTACACCTCCAAAGAGTTGTGTCAAAACTGCCCTGCGCCCTACACTGACAAACCGATTGTCGGACTCAAAGTCTTGACTGGCCTGAAGTCTGACCCCAACAAACCCAACAATTTTCAGGATGCCATGATCCTTGATCCGTTGTCGGGCAAGATTTACCGAGCCAAAGCGCGTTTAAGCCCCGATGGCCGTCGCCTGTCGATGCGTGGCTATGTGGGGGTGTCCATGCTGGGTCGCAGCCAGAGCTGGTTTCGCGAAGAATAATCCGGCCTTGTGCTACGCTGGCGGCTCGTTTCACGAGCCGTTTGTTTTTTGAGCATTAAAACGCTATTTAATTGTTTTTAAAAATTAATTTTGAATGCATATTCAGTCTCCACCAATCTTATTTTTGGATCATTTCATCCACAAAAGTTGATTCATTTCACATTTTGTCGCAATATGTATTTTAATAGAATAAGGTCAAGCCACTGTTGACAAGGAGCGTCATCATGATGTTAAAAACCGTGTGTTGTACCACCTTACTGGGTCTAGCGGGTCTGTGCTCGGCCAATAGCAGTGTGGATTTGAGCGGGACATGGCGCAATATTGATGATCGCACCGGCTTTGCCAAAGCCGTGATCCAAATCAACAAAGAAACCGATGGCTCCTATTCTGGGACGATTATCCGTACCATCCCCCGTCCGGATTATATACCCAAAGAGTTTTGCCAAA
>CALFYA010000300.1 GCA_937952925.1 uncultured Moraxellaceae bacterium | reverse complement strand
ACCAAAGGCTCAACGTACAGCAACTCAATGCGAAGGTGCAATATTCGGTTGGCAGACGTAGATGGATTCAGGGATGTGACCATAGCTGCAAGCTTAGCAGCCGCTAGGCCATCCAGGCTATTGCAAAGTCCAACGGTGCGGTAGCAATTCCCCAATCTGATTGGCCCGCTGGGTTGGCAGCCGTGTCAGAACGTCCTTGAGGTACGCATACGGATCATGGCCGTTCATTCGGGCCGACTGAATCAGGCTCATCACCGCAGCCGCACCGCCATCAATTTGTCCGGTCACCAACCATGCGATAAACACCAGACCAATCATGATCAGGGTCATTTGGAAAAAGTCGGTCAGTGCCACCGACCACATACCACCATACAAGGTGTAGATGATCACAATGGCCGCACCGATCATCATGCCCACTTCACGGCTTATCAGATCATGCGAAATGACATTAAACACCAAACCAAGTGCCGCTAGCTGCGCTGCCACCCAACCCAAATACGACAGCATAATCACCATCGAGGTGGCGACTTCGATATCACGGCCATAACGCTGCCGATAATAATCGCCAATGGTCAGCAAGTTCATTTTGTAGAGGGGAACAGCAAAAAACATCCCCACCAAAATCAAACACAAGGCTGCACCAAACGGATCGGCGACAATCCCACCAAGCCCATCAGTGATAAACGTTGAAGAAGTGCCCAGCACGGTTTCCGAACCGAACCATGTGGCAAAAACCGTGGCAACCGTGATGTACAGCGGCAACGAGCGACCCGCCACCATATAGTCGGTACTCGACGACACGCGACGCGCTGCAAACAAACCAATCGCAATAGACACCACCAGATAGATCACCACTGAAGCGATCAAGATGTGGTCGTTGGTACTAAACATGGGCATCCCCTTTTCATTTTCTGGATGCAAAACAGGAACAGGGCTGGCAACAACCCGCAGACCCATCGCACCCCGTTTTGGACAGGGAGCCATGACGGCGTGATTCTAGACAAAAGTGATTCTCATGTCGCGCCTTTTGTCGGGCAACCCCTAATCTCTGATGAGTTGAGAATCAGGCGTTTGCGACTTTGTGGTCATCGATAGATTGTGAGCCTTGCGCCAAGCAGCTAAAATCGTGCCAGCTTTGATGCGCGCTGCTTATGAAACGTCCAATCCCCCTCAAAAACCTTGAGCAAGAACAAGCCCTGTTTCGTCGTCGGGTTTGGTTTGCAGCCGCATTTATCATCTGTGGCTTTGCGGTGTTGTTTGCACGCTACTTTTTTCTACAAGTCCTGCAATTCGAGCACTTTCGCACCGAATCCGACAACAACCGGATTAAGCTACAAGCCGTCCCCCCCACACGTGGTTATATCTATGATCGTAATGGGATTTTGCTCGCAGACAATCACCCAGTATTCACTGCGGTGGTCAATCGTGAAGACAAAGATCAAATTTTGCTGCAACTGCCCCAGCTGATTCGATTGCTCGACATGACCAGCGACGACCTTGATAAATATCGCAGTCGGATGAAGCGTGCCAGCTCATTGGATCAAGTCGCACTCAAAATTGATCTAACGCCTGCGCAAATCGCTCGCTTTAGTGAGCGTCGGCATGAATTTGCAGGGGTGAGTATCCAAACCAAAATGACCCGCTACTACCCGCATGGCAATATGTTTGCGCATGCGATTGGCTATGTGGGACGGATCAATGACAAAGAAGCCGCCAAGATTGATAAGGTTGCATATGCAGGCACCGATTTGATTGGCAAAATTGGGATTGAAAAATATTACGAAGACTTATTACACGGCAAACCCGGTTATCAATATGTGGAAGCCAATGCGCATGGCGAAGTGCTGCGCCAGCTCGGCAGTACCGAAGCACAACGGGGCAATGACCTGTACCTCTCGATTGACTATGGCCTGCAAAAAGTCGCGCACGACCAATTGGCTGGCCGACGTGGTGCCATTGTGGCGATTGATCCCAATACAGGTGAAGTGCTCGCGTTTGTGAGCAACCCCAGTTTTGATCCCAATCCGTTTATTGCAGGCATTCGCAGCAAAGATTATGCATTTTTGCGCGATCACCCCGATCAACCCTTGTTTAATCGCGCCTTACAAGGGCTGTATCCACCCGGTTCAACCATCAAACCGTTTGAGGGCTTGGGTGGGATTCACTATGGCCTGATCAACTGGGAGTCGCGTATCTACGACCCTGGTTATTTTCACCTACCCGGTGACTCGCACCGTTTTCGGGACTGGCGCAAAGCCGGTCATGGCACGGTCGATATGGACAAAGCGATTGCCCAATCGTGCGATACCTACTTTTATGTGCTCGGTTATCGGATGGGCATTGATCGGATGTACGATTGGATGACTCAATTTGGATTTGGTCAAAAAACGGGGATTGATTTGCCCAGCGAAAAAGCCGGCACTTACCCCTCCCCCGAATGGAAACAAAAACGCTTCAAGAAAAACTGGAACCCCGGCGAAACCATTTCGGTCAGTATTGGACAAGGCTATTTTATCTCAACCCCCTTACAAGTGGCGGTCGCCACTGCGATTACCGCCAATCAGGGCTATCACATCACACCCCATTTGCTGCGTGAAACCCGAGGGCCGATCCAACATCCGATCCAAAACAAACCTGATGGCAAAATTGCCTACAACGGTGAGCCAAGCGATTGGAAACGCATGCACGAATCGATGAAACTGGTGGTCAATGGTGGTACCGCGAGCGGCCTACGCAAAGGACTACGCGGCTATGAAATTGCGGGCAAAACCGGCACCGCACAGGTCAAAAGTATTGCGCAAGGCAAACGCTATAACGAAGCCGCCTTGGATGAACGCCACTATGACCACGCGTGGTTTATGGGGTTTGCACCAGCCGACAATCCCCAAATTGCCGTGGCGGTATTGGTCGAAAATGGCAAACATGGCAGCACCACCGCAGGGCCTGTTGCCAAGGCGTTGTTTGATTATGTAGTGCATCGCCGTGATAAAAACCCGATCCGCCCTGACCTACAAGCCCTTGAGCGCAAAATCCCCGCAACAAAACAACCGGCCAAGCCGCCCGTCGCATCTACAGGAGCGCACGAATGAACCAAGTCCGCATTATTGGTGGCGAGTGGAAGCGCCGCATCATTCGGTTTGAGTCTGTACAAGGCTTACGCCCCACGCCGGATCGTGTGCGGGAAACCTTGTTTAATTGGTTGATGTGGGAGATTTCAGGTCGCCATGTGCTCGACGTGTGTGCGGGTAGTGGCGCTCTGGGTTTGGAAGCCCTCTCGCGTGGGGCAGCATCGTGTATTTTTGTCGAACCAGACCGCAAACAAGCGGCAACCTTGACTGCCACCCTACAGCAATTGCAAGCGCAAGATCGTGGGCAGGTGTGGAATTGTACCGCGCAGCAAGCGCGTCAGCGGCTCCATCACCCCATCGACGTGTTGTTTTTAGATCCGCCCTACTCGCTCAATCTGTGGTCAACACTCGCGCAGCAATATCAAGACGCCTTGACTGGCACGGCATGGATTTATGTGGAAGCTGATCGGGAGCTTGGCAGCCTTGAGCTGCCCAGCGACTGGCAACTGCACAGGCACACCCACGCCGGTGCAGTGCAATCGGGTTTGTTTAGACGTGGTTTAACTGACCTCTGAGGCGGTCGCTTGGCGTTGTAGCCAATACTCCACATGAGTTGGCATCGGTTGTGGTCGGCCAAAGAAATAACCTTGGATATACACACAGCCCAAGGTATTGAGCATCTCGACTTGCTCTTGGGTTTCAGCGCCTTCGGTCACCACGGTTAAGCCCAAATCATTGCCCATCGACACAATCGCTTTGATGATTTTTTGGCTGGTATCGCCACGATCTAAGCGGCGTACAAAAGATTGATCAATCTTGATGGTATTGACCTGATAACTGGTCAAATAACTCATCGACGAATAACCCGTACCAAAATCATCAATCGCCACCCGCACGCCCATTTGATAAAAATCACTGAGCACCTGTTGCACCAGCTTGACATCACCCATCATCATATCTTCAGTGACTTCAAGCACTAGCCGATCTGCGGGCAATTGGGTTTGGGTCAAAATATCCGCCACACGCTCGGCAAAATTGGGCGTGTATAAATCGCGTACCGACACATTGACCGCCACATATAAGGTGGGATCGTAAACCAGCAAAGGTTTAAATTCGACACAAGCATGCTCAATCAAATACAAGGTCAACTTGCGGATCAGACCCGTCTCAATGGCAATTCGAATAAACTCTGGCGGTGGAATCATGCCCAGCGTCGGATGCTGCCAACGTGCCAATGCTTCATAACCCACCACCCGCTGCTCAATCGAGTGCATGATGGGTTGATAATGCAAGCGGATTTCTCGATCATGCAGCGCATGCTGTAAGGCTTCTTCAATCTGCATTTGCCGCATCAAGCGCTCATGTAGGGCTTGATCAAACGACACCACCCGATGCAAGCCTTCACGTTTGGCTTCATACATTGCGGTATCTGCTTCACGCAGTAGACGATCCACCTCCAAATTGGCAACTAACATACTGCTCATGCCGGCTGCCGCACCAATGGTCATCCGCTGCCCTTCTAACTCAAACACTGCCGAAAACGCACGCTCATATTGATTGATCAGCGTTGACAGCTCATCTTCATCCTCATAGCGCAACATCACCGCAAAACAATCCCCATCAAAGCGCACCAAGCCATCTTTGGGATTGATCAAATAATCCAAACGCCGACCCACTTGGCAAATCAGTGCATCACCCACCGAATGCCCCCACGAATCGTTAATCACCTTAAAACGATTAATATCGAGCATCATCAAGCTGATTTTTTCGCGCTGTGCCACATCGGACGGACGTGGTCGGATATGGGTCAAATAGTGCCGCAGCCAACTCAAGTTTTTCAGACCGGTCAGCTCATCATGCATCGCGATATAACGTAACTCGCGCTCCTGCTGATGTTGCAACCGATAGCGCAGCCACAACACCAGCATCAAACTGACCAGCACCAACACAATCGCCACAAACGCAATCAAGTATTGTCGATAGTCTGGATCCATCACCGAAGGTGGCGCATTGAGGATTTGGCTGCCTGCGGGCAAATCTTGCAAACTCAAATTAAATCGTTGCAACTCTTGATAATCAAATGCAATCTTGGATGGCGTCTGCCACACCCATGGAATGCTATCTGCCGACTCGCCCGATAATACCCGCTTAGCCAGCATTGCAGTCATCCGACCATTGGCCACACTGTCGTTAAAATATCCTCCCATGACCCCATGACCGAGCGTGGAATCCACGTCGGAATAAATCGGGGCTTGGGTATATTGACGGACAAATCCCACGGTATCTTCGGGGCCGAGCAACGAGTTGTCATTGCTGGTGCGCATGGTGCCAAACACAAACACGATGGTGTTGGGGTCGAGCTGTGGCAAGCGTTGTTTGAGTTGGTCAGTATTGAGGCCAATCCAATAATCAAGTTTGGGGACACGTTGCTGCTGTTGTTGCATATTGAGCAGCGCCCGCCGCATCGTCCACAGCACCCCTTGCCCCGACTCATCATCATTGATGATCACCAGCATTTTTTGTGCTTGAGGATGTAAGTTCGTCGCGGTTTTGATGGTTTTGATGGCGTCAAAATTTTCGGCAATCCCCGTCACTTGCCGACGCTGCTGTACAATATCAGCCGGTTCACCATTGATGCCGACAAACACGACTGGCAAATCTGCAAATAAAGCCGGCTGATTCACCACAAAACTCAACGCATTATTATCAACCGCAATCACGGCATCAAAATGTTGTCCTTTATATTTCTTAATAAAAAAATCTTTAAAATACTCACGGTAAGTGGCATCAGGATGCTGCTTGGTATCCATCCATTCCACCGTCAGCAAGGGCGCATCAGACTCTTTGAGCCATCCCTCCAACCCCTGCATGATCCCGTGTTCCCAACTATGTCCAATATGATAGGACATCAACACGAGTACATGTGAATTTTGATGTTGTTCAAACGTTTGCGCTGACCATGCTGGCTGTCCAGAGAGCAAAAAACCACTGACCACCAGCTGTAGGACGCATCGCCCGAACCAACGGCTTTGCATGTTGCCATCCTTGCCTGATTCGGCGTCTTTGTGCATGAGCAGTCCTGCTACATGCGATGCACGTCTTGTTCAATCCCAAGCGCATGCACGAATGATTCTAAAAGTTATTCATAGTCGCACAGTAATCGACTGCACGAGATTGAACAAGTCTGTTATACCGCAAAAACTGCCAACTTGTTCACATCCCTTGGTAATACATGTTTAAAACACAGGACGAATTGGGCTTCTTTCTTCCTCATCCACCATCTGCCGCGCCACAAACAAAATCAACTGA
This sequence comes from uncultured Moraxellaceae bacterium, assembly GCA_937952925.1. Lineage (GTDB taxonomy): Bacteria > Pseudomonadota > Gammaproteobacteria > Pseudomonadales > Moraxellaceae > CALFYA01. The sequence continues at coordinate 4,515 of CALFYA010000300.1, read as the reverse complement.
CGTAACCACCGATGCGCCGGATGATGATGCAACAGCGGACACCACGCCATTTTCAGCTCAAACTCAGGGATATAAAACGGTGGATCTTTGATCACAATCTTATCATTTTGTGCCTGCAAACGTGCCACACGAGTCGGCAAGGTTGCCACCAAATCAGCATTGGCCGCCAGCAAGGCAGGCATTTGATAATGACGGGTAAAAATACTGATCTTGCGCTTTTGTCCAATCCGATCAAGCGCCTGATCAATCCACCCCAAACCACCCGATTTATCTGGATTGACCCCAAAACCCACGCCCATGCCGGTTTTGCTGACCCAAATATGCTGCGCTTCCAAATAACTTTTAAGGTTGAACTGCTGCATGATCGGGCTGTTGGCCGCGAGCAAACAACTAAAGCTGTCCCGCCACACCAACACTTGATGAAATGATTGCGGAATTTCATTGAACCGGTTGATCGCCAAATCGACTTTGCCTTGCTCCATGTCACGATACGACACGTCGCTGGGGGTCAGAAAATCAAGCACCACATTGGGCGCTTCGCTGCGCATCGCCTTGACCAAACGCGGCACCAAGGTCGCTTCGGCATAATCGGAGGTCATAATCCGAAACACCCGCGTGCTGGTATACGGGCGAAACTCGGTGCGTGGCTCTAGGATTTGCGATAAATCGGCAAGTACTTCACGGATCCGCGGCTGCAGCTCAAGTGCACGCTCAGTGGGCGTCATCCCCTCACTTGAGCGGATCAACAACGGATCGTTAAACAAGGTGCGCAAACGGCGCAAAATATTACTCATGGCAGGTTGCGTTACCCCAAGCTGCTCAGCCGCACGGGTCACGTTTTTCTCTCGAAGCAAGACATCAAGATAGATCAATAGGTTAAGATCAACCCGCTCAAGATTCATAAAGTAAATACCATGAATAAACTGTATAAATTATTTCATATTTTAAACAGAAATGTCAGACACTCTGGCAGTGATTCTACAAATCTTAGCCCAGCGCGGGATTTTGCCGCCGTCCGGCAGACCAGATGTGACAAATGGTGACGCTCCATCGACAGGATGGCGCAAGCAAAAATCAGAAATACTGATATAAATCAACATATAAAACCTATATTCACCCCTAATCACACCCCTATATATTTTTTAAATAAATACTGAAGATCAAGATGATAAATTAGATAAATTATATGACTCTCCGTAAACTTCACTTCATCCTTGAAGGTTGGCGACCTGCTCGCGGCCTTTGATTTCAATTTCACTCAGACAGGACCAGATCATGGCAACCTATCAAACCGCAGTTGATGCGATCCGCGAACTCAAAGCAAAGTTCGGTAACACTTGGAGCGACATCAGCCCAGAAGACGCCGCACGTATGCAAGTACAAAACCGCTTCAAAACCGGTTTGGACATTGCCAAGTACACCGCAGCCATCATGCGTCAAGATATGGCTGACTATGATGCTGACAGCAGCAAATACACCCAATCGTTGGGTTGCTGGCACGGCTTTATCGCTCAGCAAAAAATGATCGCCAACAAAAAGTACTTTGGCACCACCAGCAAAAAATACATCTACCTGTCAGGTTGGATGGTTGCTGCACTGCGCTCTGAGTTTGGCCCACTGCCAGACCAATCCATGCACGAAAAAACCTCCGTGCCTGCATTGATCGAAGAAATCTACACCTTCTTGCGTCAAGCCGATGCCAAAGAACTGAACGACCTGTTCCGTGCCTTGGCCAAAGCCAACGCTGCTGGTGATGCTGCGAAAGCTGCTGAAATCACCGCACAAATCGACGGTTTCCAAACTCACGTTGTGCCCATCATTGCCGACATCGACGCTGGTTTCGGTAACGAAGAAGCCACCTACTTGCTCGCCAAGAAAATGATCGAAGCGGGTGCTTGCGCCCTGCAAATCGAAAACCAAGTGTCTGACGCGAAGCAATGTGGTCACCAAGCGGGTAAAGTCACCGTTCCACACGAAGATTTTATCTCCAAAATCCACGCACTGCGTTATGCATTCTTGGAAATGGGCGTAGACGACGGCATCATCGTTGCACGTACTGACTCCGAAGGCGCTGACCTGACCCAGAAAATCCCTGTGGTTAAAGAAGCTGGCGACATCGCTTCTCAGTACATCAGCTACTTGGAAACCACCGAGATCGACATCTCTGAAGCCCAAGAAGACGAAATCCTGATCAAGCGTAACGGCAAACTGCACCGTCCAAAACGTTTGGCTTCTGGCCTGTATCAGTTCCGTGCTGACACCCAGATTGACCGCGTGGTTCTGGACTGTGTATCAAGCCTGCAAAACGGTGCTGACCTGCTGTGGATCGAAACTGCAACGCCAAACGTTGACGAAATCGCTCACATGGTCAACCGTGTACGTGAAACCATTCCAAACGCGAAGCTGGTGTACAACAACAGCCCATCGTTCAACTGGACTTTGAACTTCCGTCAACAAGCGTATGACCGTTGGGTTGCTGAAGGCAAAGACGTATCGGCCTACGACCGTGCGAAACTGATGAGCGCTGAGTACGACGCAACCGAACTGGCTGCTGATGCTGACGCCAAAATCCGCACCTTCCAAGCTGACGCTGCACGTGAAGCAGGTGTGTTCCACCACCTGATCACTCTGCCAACCTACCACACCGCTGCATTGTCGACTCACGAATTGGCTTCTGGCTACTTCGGCAGCGAAGGCATGTTGGCTTATGTGGCTGGCGTACAACGTAAAGAAATCCGTCAAGGTATCGCTTGCGTGAAACACCAAGCCATGGCTGGTTCGGACATCGGTGATGATCACAAAGAGATCTTCTCGGGTGACAACGCTCTCAAAGCCCATGATGATGCGAAAAACACCATGAACCAATTCGCTGCTCACTAAGCATTGAGTTGAGTTGAAGAACCCCGCGTAAGCGGGGTTTTTTATAATCTGATTTTAATCGAACAAAACCACTCCTTGTTCGCTAACCTGAATCAGTCGCCTTTTGGTTGGTAATGCATTAATAACTAATTTCATTACCTTATCGAGGTTATACTGATAAGCTGCACTATAATAAACCGGCAGTTTAATTTGAACACCTGTCGCTTCATGTAATCTAGCCTGAGTACTGACGGATTTTTCTTCGAGGAAATCAACCAATTTTTGCTCTGGTCGGTTACGCGAATAATCCCAGCATCGACCTTTCATAGCCATATCAGCCTGATTAATAACAACAATCACCCGTTTGGGGTCAAAAAAAGGCAAAATTATATTTTGCAACAATTGATATGTAGTACCCATATCTCTGCTACTTCCGTCTAATATAACCATTACCAGATCAATAAAACCGTAAGATGACGAATCATTAGTGATTGATACTGTACGCATCAACTCACTCATAATATTCTTGGCATGGCTAGCATCACTTTGCTTACCATCACCAAGACCAGCAGAATCATGAATTCTAAAATAATCGTGTGCACGATATGCAGAAATACTTTGTGTTTCAGGCTCACAACCTGTACCAACCTTGGCTTGCTCTGAGCCAAAAATTGCATTAATTGTCGAGCTTTTTCCCACACCTGTTGCACCAACCACCAAGACATCTAGAGGAACAAGTAGTTCCCTTTTATGTATCTCTGTTGCGATTTGATCGAATAAGTGATTCATTAGAGCTACCACCAAGAGCTAAAAAAACTACCGACACTAGAAACTACACTAGAAACAGCTGAAGCAACTCCACTTGCAACGCCAGTGACTACACCTACCGCAGCACCAGCAACATTTCTAACTACATCAACTGCACCGCTTACACCCTTAGTCACATTCTGTACAAATGAATCAATAAAACTCTGTTTGATGATTTCTGTATGGATTTTATAATCTTCATCCTGCTTCCATACATCAGGATTTTTATTAATATCACTTGCGTAGACGATTCTTTTTTCTGGTTTAGTATGCTGCAAGATATGAGCCATTAATTTTGATAAATTCCATGGGTATTGGGACTCATCTCCATCTTTGTAACCCGCTGCATAATAGATAGGACTGACATCAACGCCAGTTGCTTCTTTAATGCGACTCTTAGTAGACTCTACTTTACCATCTAAGAACTTGACTAACTCTGGTTCTGGCTTATTTTCTTCAAAATTCCAGTAGCGCCCCTTCATTGCCACATCTGCTTGGTTAATGGCAATTAATAATCTGCTTTGATCTTCTCCCAAATGAGGAATTATAACCTCTGTAATCAACTGATACGAAGTTCCCAAATCACGAGACCCTCCATCTAAGATGACTAAAACGAGGTCTATCAGCAGGTCATCACTATTTGGCTTTTTTTCTAAAAGCTTTTCTGCTATACCTTTCGCATGACGAAGATCTGCTTCTTTTCCATCACCCAAACCCGGTGAATCAAACAATACGACATTTTTGAAGTCATATCGTGCGATGTGCATGGTTTCAGGATTGGAGCCCTGACCGATCTTGGCTTTTTCTTCCCCGAAGAGTGCATTGATTGTTGATGATTTTCCACAACCC
>CALFYA010000299.1 GCA_937952925.1 uncultured Moraxellaceae bacterium | reverse complement strand
AAAATTTTCCATGAAGACCCGCAAATTTTGCACTACGGCCAAAAAGCCACCGGCATGCGCTTGGAAGCTGGCATGACCTTTACCATTGAGCCAATGGTCAATGCGGGTGTGTGGCAGACCCGTTTGCTGGGTGATGGCTGGACGGTGGTGACCAAAGATCACAAGCTGTCGGCGCAGTGGGAACACACCATTTTGGTGACTGAGACAGGGATTGAAGTACTCACCGCACGTCCGGATGAAGATTTGTCGCGGTTTGCCTAACCCCACACATGATCAGTCACGATTGTGGCTGATCATCCTTGATTTTTAATACATTATATAAAACGTCCTGATCTGTATAATTTTGTATGACCATGTGATGAAAAACTCCGCCTTTGTCAAAAGCATACGCTACAATCCCAAGCCTTGCTTGTGCTGTTGCAGTGGATGCCTCCGATGCCGGTCTTTCCCGATCCCGATATTTGTTTTAATGAAGACGAAGGTCTGCGTAGCCTGAGCCAATGGCGGCAATCCTTAGATCAAGCACTTGATGACGCCCTCACAACCGGTTCTAACATCCGTGAAGTCGTCTTATCACGCGCTGGCGCGATTGATAGCCTGCTGATTTTACTGTGGAATCGACAACAGCTTGATCAACAAGGTTTGGCCTTGTTTGCGGTGGGCGGCTACGGACGCGCCGAAATGCTGCCCTACTCCGACGTCGATGTGATGATTTTAAGCCGTGAGGCTTTGACTGAGCAGCAAGCGGAACAAGTGTCTGGCTTTGTGTCGAGCATGTGGGATGTGGGACTTGCACCGGGGGTGAGTGTGCGTACCCTCGAAGAATGCTTGGAAGTGGCGGATGATCTGACCGTTGCCACAAGCTTGGTCGAGTCGCGCTTGATTTGTGGTGATGAGCAGCTGGCGCAGGTGCCCCGCCGGATTGTGTCACAAACATGGTCAGACCGTACGTTTTTTGACAATAAAATGGCGGAACAAAAAAAACGCCATGCTCAGCACAACGACACTGAATACAACCTCGAACCCGATATCAAAAATGCACCGGGTGGCCTGCGCGATATCAACCAAATTGGCTGGATCACCAAACGCCATTTTCGGGTGATGCGTTTTTATGATTTGGTGCATTTGGGCTTTATCAGTGAGTTTGAATACCGCGAACTCAAAGATGCCGAAGACTTCTTGTGGTTGGTGCGTCACCATCTGCATCGCCTAACCAAACGCAACGAAAACCGTCTGCTGTTTGATTATCAGCGTGATATTGCCGCCCGTTTGGGTTATGTGCGTGCCGCCGATGATGACAATCATAATGCGGCGGTTGAGCAGTTTATGCGTGACTATTATCGCGTTGCGATGAAGGTGTCCACGCTCAACGAAATGCTGCTCGCTTACTTTTTTGAGTCGGTCATTGAGCCTCGACTGCCCAATGAAGAACAGCCCAAACCCTGTAGTCTCAATGATCGTTTTGATGTGATTGGCACACATTTGGCGGTACGTCATCATCGGGTGTTTGCTGAAACGCCCAGTGCGATTTTAGAGCTATTTTTGATCATGGCAACTCAGCCGGAAATCACCGGTGTACGGGCGCGGACGCTCCGGCTGTTGATGCTCGCAGGCAAGCGGATTGATGAAAACTTTCGGCAAAGCCCTGAACATCGCGCCTTGTTTATGGCGATTATCCGCGCCCCGTATCGCTTGTATGAAACCTTGCGTGCCATGAAACGCTATGGCGTACTCGGCAATTATCTGCCTGCTTTTGGGCAAATTATTGGTTTGATGCAATACGATTTATTTCATATCTATACTGTGGATGCGCATACGTTGTTGTTGGTGCGCAACCTGCGCCGCTTTGCTGATCCGGCATTTGAAGAAGCATTTCCGGTGGTCAGTCC
>CALFYA010000298.1 GCA_937952925.1 uncultured Moraxellaceae bacterium | reverse complement strand
TGCCGTGTAGGCAGCTTAGAAAATGCGTCCAGCGTCTGAATCCATGATTTTATAGACTTCGCTCAACACGGTCGGGCGCGGTCTATTTCTGGCCTTCATCACGTTGTCATACAGCAGCTTGGTGCGTGCCGCCACTACGGTTTTGCGCTGCAACTCCTCTCGATCAGCCTTTGCCTGCATCAAAGCGGCAATCTGTTCTGGACTGTCCGCGTTGATCAGATCCTCATAATCTTCACGGGTCAATTCTTTGGTGACATTGAGCGTGCCAGTAATCTCACCGCCATTCTGCATGAGCTGGTCGATCCAGTCTGATTTACCAGCAATCAAGCGTTGTTTGTACTCATCAAAAGTGCCGTTCGCGTTGTAGTGATAAACCGTCACTTTTTCCTGCTTGTTGCCTTGGCGAATACCACGACCGTTACGCTGTTGAATGCTGTCAGGTGTCCAGCCGGTAGTCAGATGGTGAATCGCTTGCGTGCCTTTCTGCAAGTCGATACCTGTTTCGGCCTTTTTGTTGGCAATCACGACTGTGAAAATGTTATCGGCAAACTTGTCTTGAACCTCCTGCATATGCTCTGTATCAGGACTGCCTTTGGTGCCGTCTGGCAAGGTTTGAGCGTTGATAATGGCAATCTTGCTTGGTGCGACACCGCAATAAGCGATTAACGCCCGCTTGATCAGATGCTGCATAGCCAAGTTGTCGCAGAAAATAAGCTGTTTGGCGTGGCCCTCATGCCGTGGCGTTGTCATTTCCGCCTTAAAGTTTTCGACCATCGCTTGTACTTTGCTGGATAGCTTGGGCTGAACGGTTAGCTTGCCCTTGTCTATGGCCGCCATAAGCTGCGCCACCACACCAGCATCATCAACATTCAAGATCAGGCGCGAGCGTTGATCGTCAAGCGTTACGCGGCATTTCACCGTGTACTGTGGAGATTGCTCACCATCTGCGTCGGCAACCATCTTCACGGTCATCAGATCGTCATCTACGGACGGATACCGCCGCTCTGTCTTGATCGTGACATCTTTTTTATTGAACTCATCGGCAATAGACTGCGCCAGCTCCAACTGGTCGGGGTTAAAATCAATCGGAACGATACGCATCAAGCCCATTTCTGAGCCTGCCAAGATCACATCGGACATTTTGCCGATCAGATTAAACGGGTGCGCCAAAAGCTCATCTGATTCACCTGTCATGGCTTTGAAGTCGTTATACCAAGCCATCTGGCTTTCATCGGCCATAATCGCGCCTTTAATCGCCTGTTTAGCCATGCCATAGGCGGCCTTCATCTGGCTAAGGGTTTCCTTGTCGGATGCGGACAGATCAATCTCGACGTTTTCAGTTTCCTCATCGGGGATTTTCAAGCCCCCATCTTTGGCGGTTTTGATGTTGGCCACGGCATGAATTGCATCTTTAAGCAGTTGAGCATTCGCAAAGCCGACAAACGTATCAACCGACACGTCATCACCAACAATATTGGTCTGCTCCAGCGGTTCAACACTGGCAAACGTACTGAGAAAATCATCAACATTCTTGATAGATGCACCACCAAGCTGCTTCATGGCCTGATCGTCACCTACCGACAGTGACAGCATGGTCAAAATCTCGACGGGTGAGTTGGTAAACGGTGTGGCAGTCAACAGCAATACGCCGTCCTGCATCTCACCGCTTTGGCCGCGCACATACCAAGACTTGATTGCAGCACTCACAGCACGCGCTGACAGCGTGTTTTCTGATAAAAGTGATAGGCCCTTAATTCGATCAAACTGACCACCACCAGCTTTGCCGTTTTTAAACAGTTGGGCTTCGTCGAATACCAGCGAATCCACCGCCATATCTTCAAAATAGGCCAGCTTGCCTTCGTATTTGTTGATCTTTTTGGTGCGGGTTGTCAGTGTGCCTTCTAGTTTTTCAAAGTCACGCTTTTTGTCAGAATCCGCCCAATCGCCCTTCTCAACCTGATTGAAATGATCAGCAATTGTCTTTTCTCGCAATGGAATCATGTTGAAGGCATCCACCGTCATCAAGATTTTGCGATATTGCTTGCCTTCTGGCTTGGTCAACAGGGCAAAGTCAACGGCATTGTATTTTGAGTCAACAGCACTCTGTTGCCCTTGGTTGCTACCAATGACCAATACATCATCCACGTTGTCATAGGCCATCTTCATATCGCCATACCACTTACTGATTGTGTGGCTTGGGACAATAAAAAACGTGCGTTTTTTCACGCCGATGTTGTGCATATTCTGCACCGCTGCCAAGGCGGTAAGGGTTTTGCCTAGACCAACGTCAAAGCCGCAAATGCCGCTGAATTTACGGGACAACCGGCGAATTTCTGAGTTTTGGTAGCCATTGAGCGACACAAAACCTTCTTTTTTCGGCTGGAATCCCTCGATGTCGATAGGCGACTCATCCAACTGGATTGGAAAGGTCTTGTTTTCTGGTGCGTTAAACTGACGGTCTAGCGCATCCATGTACTCCTGATTAGATTTGAGCCAAGCATCAAAACTGGTGTTCAAGTCACTGTAATAGCTGACCAGCATCTTCAATAGCTGTGCTTTGTCGGCTGACTTTACATCGTCACCGGCTTTAATCGACAGCCGCTGGTTGTTGTTGATCGAG
>CALFYA010000297.1 GCA_937952925.1 uncultured Moraxellaceae bacterium | reverse complement strand
ATACGAGATAACGTGATGTGACTGGAGTTCAGACGTGTGCTCTTCCGATCTGCTGTAATTGTCGCACCACTGGCGCCATTTTGATCGCTTCAGGGCGCGTACCAAACACCACAAATACCTTGATCATACCGTTGCCCCCACCACCTGCTGCACAAATGCATCTAGCCGCTTGGCAACCTGATCAAACGCATAACGCTCTTTCGCTTCTTGCTGCCCACAACGTGCCAACTGCATGGCAAGGTCGGGATGGGCAATCAGCCGTTGTAAAGCTTGCGCGACAGCTGTGGCGTCACCACAGGGCGTCACCAAGGCATTGACGCCTTCAGTACACACCTGCAAGGGGCCAATCGCGTCACTACTCACCACCGCTTTGCCCCACGCAAAGGCATCCAAAATCGCCAGTGGCTGGGTATCGTTGAGTGAAGGCACCGCAATAATATCGACCTGCCGATAAAAATGGAGCTTGGCCTCGCCTTGCAGCCAACCGGGGAAGGTGACTTGATCGGTGAGTCCCAAGGCAGCCACTTGTTGCTCAAGGTCGGCTTTGGCGTCACCTTCGCCTGCCAAAATGGCGCGAAATGCAATGCCTGCTTGCTTGAGTTGCCCTAATGCCTCTACCAGCACATGACCACCTTTGTAATCGACCAAACGGGTCAACATGCCAATGGTGACAGGACTGCGTAAGGGCATCGGCTCCAACACATCCGCAGGCAAATGGATCAAGTTGGGAATCACCGCTTGCTGCGGTTTGACCCAATGTTTTTTGTCCAAACAGCCTTGTACCAAATGCCCCACATGTGGGGTGATATGGATAAATGCATCTGCGCGCACGGTGCGTTTGACATTGTGGCTGTGATTCATGGCAATCACCGGAATCCCCAGCCCCAGACTGGCATTTTTAAATAAACACACCGCTCGCCCGCTGTGTGCAATCACTAGCGCAGGTTTGACCTGTTTGAGCCACTGCCGCACTTTCCATGCGGCAATCCAATCATAAAATCCGGTATTGGCGATCACGTGCATCGAACGATCACCTGCACTCAAATGCTGATTTTCTGTCCCTGTGATCATCAACACCTGATGGCCTTGCGACACCAGCGCATCGGTGGTGTTGAGCATGGCCTGCCAGCGACCGCCTGAGGCATCACCATAGACAGTATTCACGATGGTCAATGAAGTGGATGTGGTCATAAATCATTCATCAAACGGGTTTTGAGTTGGAGTGCGAGCTGCTGGAGTGCCGATTGTCGCATGGGTTTGAGTTGTTCTTGATGGGCAAGGTGCTGGGTTGTCCACGTTTCAATCGGCTGGGTCGCCAACCAACGCCGATTCATCAAACGGTGAATGGCCTGTTGATAGGCATCTTCGGGGCTAAACTGCTGAGGAATCAATCCGATCACAGGCCGCTGTGCCACAATGGCTTCGGTCAACATCGACATCGACTCCACCGTACAGCACACCAGCTGTGCACGCCCCAAAAAAGCGGTCATCACCTTGCGGGGGGCTTCGCTCCACCAGACTTGGTCGGCCACCACCTCGGGGTATAAGGTGTGTTTGAGCATATCTTCGGCGGCATGACCGGTACGCCGTGAGGTGGTAATCAACCAGCGAATATGATGTTCTTGCGCCAAATGATTCATCGCAATCGCCAACTGCTGCCAATCTTGCTCGCTATAGCTGGCTCCTGCACCATCACCACCGATCAACATCGCCCACAATTCGCCCGTCTCAGTGGGGTGCTCAGCTTGCCATGCATCGGCAGCGGCTGTGAGCGCTTGTGACGAAATCGGCATCGGTGCGGTTTCAACGGTCAAATATTGCGGCTCGGGATATTGCTCAAGTACCAAGACGGTGTGAAACAATGCTGGCTTGAGTCCACGCAAAGAACCCATAAAAATCGACGGAACCCCATGCTGTCGTGCCAATGCCGCCACCGCATACATCACTTTGCCGCCCGCGCCAATCACCAGATCTGGTGCAGCTTGCGGCCAATGGGTGCATTGATAGCACCATTCCAACACCGACAAATTGATTTGGCCGTGCTGATTGAGCAGATACCGGAGTCCCTTACGCAACAATCCAAAGCGCAGCTTCAACTCAACCCATTCGACCTGTACGTCAAACAACTGCTCCAATGCCAACACACAGCCTTTGGACTGATTGTAGTGTCCAGCCACGCCATCACTGATGACCCAGACCACTTTTTTCATATTCGGCTGACCCTATATACAGCTAAGCTCAAGATTATCCTCGAGAAGATCATCAGAAGGATCGCCCACCCTGATAACAGGTCTCAATCTGATCCATCATACCATTGATCGTCAAATGCGTGCTTGCCCATGCAAACACAGGTGCAGATACCTGTTGTAAGGCCGCAGGATCGGTCAGGGCGTGCGCCAACAATTGGTACAATTGATCGGGATCGTTGGGATCGCATAGACAAGCTGCTGGCAAAATATCACGCATCGCACCGACCGCTGTCGAGAGCATGGGAGTGCGGGTCAACAGTGCTTCAATCATGGTGTATGGGCAGCCTTCATAATGCGACGACATCACAAACAGATCAGCTTGTTGCATCAGATCGACAATATCACCACGCTGACCGAGCAATTGAATCCGCCCTTGCTGTTGATGCTGCGCAATCAATTGCTGCAAATGCGCTTGCTCACTGCCCTCACCTGCAATCCATAGCTGAGCAGGCAAATCCCGCCATGCCGCAATCAACACATCAAAGCCTTTGACCGGCACCAAACGCCCCACCGCCAACACCATCGGTGGTGACTGTGGTCGACGTGGCTCAATCTTGGGTGGCTCAATGCCATTGAGAATCACGGTGACTCGCGGATGCACAATGCTCTCAGCGGCAATTTGACTCACCGCAATCACCTGATCAAACGGTGCAAACATCTTGGTATTTTTTTTGCGGCTATGTAGGGTCGCCACGCTATTGACCGACAAAAAGCGCAACAACACCCCCACCATCGCCGCAGCTTTATTGCCGTGCACATGCACCACGTCTGGTCTGATCTGTTTGAGGGTATACCACAGTTGAAACAACACAATCAGGTTGCGCCGGCTTTTGGCCAAATTCACCGCATAAAAATGAATATCAGGATGCAAACGTGCGCGATATTTTTCATGGGCAATCAGACTGACCTGATGACCACGCGTCACCAAACCCGCTGCCAGCTCGACCACATGCTTCTCAAGGCCACCTTCTTCATCGCCGGCCATCACCAAGCCAATATGCATATTTACAGTCCTCGCCGTCCTGTGCGTATCCGGCAGATAAAGGCCAATAGATTGTCTTTGCCGCTCACTTTGATCCGCTTGAGTTGTAAAAAATCTGGCTGAGGGCGAGCCGGCTCTATGCCTTCAATGGTGGTCACCGCATCTCCATAGCCCGCTTGACGTGCTGCCACCACATCCGCTTCGCCATAAATCCCGAAAGGATAAGCAAAACTCTCAATCGGTTGTCCGGTTAATTGTTGGAGGGCGTGGCGTGACTCGGTCAGCTCATGCAGCCGCGTCTGATCGTCTAAACGCGACAGATTGGCATGGGTAAGGGTATGCGAGCCGATTTCAATCAGCCCACTCTCGACGAGTTGCTGTACTTGTGCATCGGTCAGCTTTGGTTCTTGTGCCAACTCACCACTGTTGTGGTGGGCTTTTTTGTAGGTCGACCAATCGCGATCATGCCGATCAACCACCACATAAATCGTGGCACGAGCCTTATAGCGCTGTAAAATGGGCAATGCGGCCAGCAAGTTATCGGCATAGCCATCATCAAAGGTGATCGCCACACTTTTGGGCGGCAGTGTGCCCGCTTGCCATGCTTGCCGTAGCTCTTGCATGGTCAAAAAATAAAACTGGTTGTCGCTCAGCCATTTGATTTGCTTTTCAAATGCTTCAGGGGTGACGCGCAATTTATTAAACTTGGCCTTGGGACGGTGTGGGCTGATCATGTGGTACATCAACACGCGTGGCGCAGACCAATCGACTGTCGGTCGCCACCATGCATAACGATGACTGAACACCAAGACGCTCACGAGTAAGCCACCCCATACACACCACCACAGCATCTCGCCTACTCCACCGCGCGAAGGTGTGCATTTAACCAGATTGCGGCACGATCTGCTTCGGCAAATTGTGCAGCGGGTGGCAATGCACGCCCCAAGACCAGCTGTGGCAGCGTGCCCACTACGCCATCTGCGATCAATTGATCAATCGCTTGGGTAATCCGATCCGGTTTGATGCGTGGCATCGACAGTACGCCAACCTGACAGCCTGCGGTGAGTGCTTCATACAGCATCGACACGCTATCTTCGGTTACCCAAACCGACTCCGCCAACTGTAATTGCTCAAACAGCCAGCCATGCGGGGTGTGATCCACAGGAAAAATCTGGATATGCTGACTGAGCGCTTGAATGGCGGGCTGCTCAACCAAATCGTTTGGTGTACGTCTAGATGTGGTCAGCAGCACCGTCTGTTGAGTTCCGAGCTGATCGAGTAATTGTTGCAGTTGCAAAATAATGGCATCGGTATCAAAACCATGTCGTTTGGACGCCCCACCAATCAACAAGAGCACCCGACGCGGATGATGGCGCTGCTCATTACTCAGTGGATTGAGCACGCCTTTGGTGGCAAGCACCGTTTCACATTCAATCGGTTGGTCATGCTCAGGCATGATCACCAAATCAAACCATGCCAACGGTAAACTCGGTTTCATCAAGACGACAGTACGCGCTTTGGGGTAGATTTTGCCTAGCAGCAACAACATCCAATGGGTGCTATGTCCCACTCCCAGAATCATGCGAGGAGGTGCTGCATGTTGGCAAATCTCTGGCAAATGCCCCACACGCCCTTGTGATAACCAATACCAAACTGTGGCGAGACGTGAGCAGTCGACAATCGGAATTTCGACCACCTGAATGGGTAAACCTTGTCGGCGCAGTGCTGCAAACAAGCCTTGCGCTTGTGCCACATGCCCTGCTTTTCCATCGGTGAGCCACCAAATCACCATTGCACACCTCCACATTGCATATGCAAGTGATGTTTAAACATTAGCACAAAATACATATTTATCAGATGGTGCTTCACCACACGATGCCAAAAAAAGGGCGCATCAAGCGCCCTCCTGTTGACTTGATCTTACTTGGCAACCGGTGTCAACCAGTGTTGATACTGTGCGTTTTTGCCTTGCACGGTATCAAAGAACAGCTTTTGCAGACGCTCAGTGACAGGGCCACGGCTGCCAATGCCAATCGGACGATCATCGTATTCACGAATCGGCGTCACTTCGGCGGCAGTACCGGTAAAGAACGCTTCATCAGCGATGTACAGCTCATCACGGGTGATGCGGCGCTCATGCACTTTGATGCCCAAATCGTTGGCAAACTGGATAATGGTTTGACGGGTAATCCCATCCAAGCCACCACCGGCCAGATCTGGGGTGTGCAGCTCGCCATCTTTGACCATAAACAGGTTTTCGCCCGCGCCTTGGCAAATAAAGCCGTGTGGATCAAGCAACATCGCTTCGTCGTAGCCATTGGTGGCGACTTCTTGGTGAGCCAAGATCGACACCGGATAGTTGCCCACCGCTTTGGCTTTACACATGGTGATATTGGGCTGATGGTGAGTAAACGACGAGGTTTTCACCCGAATCCCACGCGTCATGCCATCTTCGCCCAAATACGCGCCCCAAGGCCATGCGGCAATGCCCACATGGATTTTGTTGTTTTTGGCCGCAATGCCCATTTTTTCCGAGCCAATCCAGATGATTGGACGCAGATAACCCGATTTGAGGTTGTTGGCACGAATCACTTCGCACTGTGCATCCATCAGGGTTTGCTGATCAAACGGCACATTCATTTGGAAAATTTTGGCGGAGTTGAGCAACCGTTTGGTGTGCTCAGCCAAGCGGAAAATCGCGGTGCCTTGCTCCGCCTCATACGCCCGCACGCCTTCAAACACGCCCATGCCATAATGCAAGGTATGGGTCAGCACATGGACTTTGGCCTCACGCCAATCGACCAGTTGACCATCGAGCCAAATAAACCCATCACGATCTGCCATACTCATCACGGCAATGTTCTCCACAAATTTTAAAAAATCAAAAAAAGTCACTCATCCAGCGGAGCTGCCGCCGGATCAATCAAGCGTTGCCATAGATCATGAACGGTCTTACGGGTAGCACACCACTCAGCGGCAGATACGGTCAAGGGTTTTTGAGCCAAGGCCAGCCGGTGGGTTTCGGCACGTTCACGCAAATACGCATCCGTCAAAGCCGCCGCATCGCTGCGGGATAAGCAGCCAGCGGTCGCCATGTCGTCAAGCAGGCGTACATTGTCGGAGAAGCGGGTGAGATCAGGATTCGCCCCACTCCAAGCGAGCACGCCATACTGTGCCATAAATTCAATATCGACGATACCACCTGCATCTTGCTTGAGGTGGAAAATCCCTGCTTTTTGCGCACTCACACTGCTGCCCAAGTGCTCGCGCATCTTTTGCCGCATGGCACGCACTTCTTCACGCACCAACGCAGCATCGCGTGGGAGGGTCAAAATCTCGTGGCGAATTTGATCAAAAGCCGCCAGCACGCGTGGGCCACCACAAATCCCCCGTGTGCGCACCAAAGCTTGATGCTCCCATAGCCATGCGCTTTTTTCTTGGTATTGCCGAAATGCCGTGAGACTCGCCACCAGCATGCCGGCATGACCATTGGGGCGTAGACGGGTATCGACTTCATAGGCACGCCCATCGAGCGTTTGGGTGGTGAGCAAAGTCATCACCTTTTGCGCCAAGCGTGCACAAAAGGTCATCCCGCTAATCGGTTTTTCCCCATCGGTATCGGCTTGCTCATCGACATCATGCAAAAACACCAAATCAAGGTCTGAGCCATAACCCAGCTCAATCCCGCCAAGCTTGCCATAGCCCACAACCGCAAACGCAGGTGCATCGAGCGTGGCCTGCTCGCCATTGGCGCGTTTGGGTAGGCCGTGCCGTGCCACCAAGGCATTGAGTGCCAAATGTAAGGCCGATTCGAGCACCACTTCAGCAATCCATGTTAGCGCATCGGAGACTTTCATCAACGGGCGCTCGGCCAGCAAATCACTCGCCGCCACCGCCAACACTTCGCTTTTTTTAAACAGGCGTAAAATGCGCATTTGCCCTTCAAGATCCTCACGGTCAACCCGCAGCAGTTGCTGGCGCAAATTGGCTGCAAGCTCCTCTTTGCTCGGTAGCTCATCAATCTCACTGGTCAAAAATTCATCAAGCAAGACCGGATAGCGCACCAACTCCTCACTAATCCACGGACTGGCCGCCGACATTTGCACCAGCCGCAAAATCGCCCCATGATTTTCGAGCAACATCACCAAATACACCGAGCGGCGCATCACCTTTTCAAGCAACGGCAACAAACGCATCAAGGTGATTTGTGGCTCCTGCACCTGCAACACCGCATCAATCAAATGCGGCCACACTTGCTTGAGGCGTTGACGGGCTTCTTCGGGTAGTTTTTCAAGTTGTCGGCTGCTCCAAAATGCGCTCACTTGCTGGCGACCTTGCTCATCGAGCACACCATCAAGCTTGGTTTCCACCGCTTCTTGATCATCCAGCTCACGGGTCACCGCACGGCGATCCGCCACCACTTCGGCAAATTCCTGACGGACACATGCTCGATGTGCGTTGAGCGTTGTCATCAGGGCTGACCAATCAGCAAATCCTAATACCTGTGCCATCCGTGCTTGCCATGTTGGATCACTCGGCAACTGCTGAGTTTGTTGATCATTCATGGCTTGGATCGCATGTTCGACTCGCCGCAAAAACAAGTAAGCGGTTTTGAGTCCTTGCGCTTGCTCGGCCTTGAGTAATTGCTGACGCACCAACTCATCAAGCATTTGCAAGCAATTGATGCCGCGCAGGGGTTTGCGTTCACCGCCATGAATCAACTGAAACACCTGCACAATAAACTCAATCTCGCGGATGCCACCTGCGCCAAGCTTGATGTCGTCTTGCACTTGGCGACGCAGCACCTCGCGCTCAATCATGCCCTTCATTTCGCGCAAGGATGCAAACACCGAATAATCCACATAACGCCGATACACAAACGGGCGGGTCATCTTCA
>CALFYA010000296.1 GCA_937952925.1 uncultured Moraxellaceae bacterium | reverse complement strand
AAGACCGCTTCAATAGGCTTAGCGTACGATTTTTTACGTTTTCTGAGACTACCCCGTATTGGGATCTCATCATTATTGACGAAGCTCACAATGTTTCTTACAAAGGTAACCGCACGCAAAGCAATCGCTTAGCCAGCTTATTGGCTCAGCGTTCGGATGCTTTGATTCTGCTCACGGCGACCCCACACAATGGCAAAAAAGAGAGCTTTGCTAGTCTGATGCGGATGCTTGATCCAACGGTATTACCTGAGCGAGCAGATTATACACGCCAAGATATCAACCACTTGTTTGTGCGACGCTTTAAAAAAGATGTCCGTGAGCAAATGCGGCAGGACTTCCCAGAGCGTCGGGTGTATAAGCTGCAAACCCATGCTAGTATTGCCGAAAACCAAGCCTTTGAGTACCTATCATCCCTTCGACTTGATGTCGATCGTGAGCAAGGACGCAGTGGCGCTATTTTATTTAAGACGACTCTTGAAAAAGCGTTGTTTTCATCACCGCAGGCCTGTGTTCAAACGCTCCAAGAGCGGATCAGCAAGCTCAAAAAGAAGGCGACTAAATCCCAAGACTTAGATGCGCTACAACAATTGAGCGACTTGGTGAGTGCGATTGACTCCAAAAATTTTAGTAAATACCAGTACCTGATCAACCTACTGAAAAATGATCCAGATTGGTGTTGGAATGGCTCAGACCCCAGTGATCGGCTCGTGATCTTCACCGAACGAATTGAAACGCTCAAATTCTTGCAAGAGCAACTACCCAAAGCATTGGGGTTAAGGCCGGAAGCCGTTGCAATCTTACATGGTCAATTACCCGATCTAGATACGCAAAAGATCGTTGAGGACTTTGGCAAGACACACTCGCCACTTCGGCTGTTGATAGCCTCAGACGTCGCATCAGAAGGCTTAAACCTGCATTATCAATCGCATCGCCTGATTCACTTTGATATTCCGTGGTCACTGATGGTATTTCAGCAGCGTAATGGTCGCGTGGATCGCTATGGTCAATCCTGTATTCCGCATATTGGCTACCTGATCACACAGCCAGACAACGATAAAATTCGGGGTGATTTGCGTATTTTGGAAATCTTGATCGACAAAGATGAACAAGCCGCTAAAAACATTGGTGACCCTTCATCATTTATGGGGGTATATGATGAGGAAGAGGAAGTCACACTGGTGGCACATGCCATTGAGCAGGCTCAAAGCGCACCAGCGTTTGCAGCACAACTGATGGAGGATGATGTTGATCCCTTGGATTTGCTGTTTGGTGATGATGGTGAGGCCAACGAGTCGACTGGTGAAACTCCCACTCCTGTCATTGCAGCCCGCCCAGTCACAGCCCACTTGCCCAGCCTTTATACCAATGATTATGTGTATACGCGTGATGCCCTCAATTGGTTGAAAAACATTGATGAGCAGCGGTTACAGACCCTCAGCATTGAAGACCATACCAAAACCGTGTCGTTCCAGCCGCCTGCAGATTTGGAGCGGCTGCTCAAGCGTGAGTTATCGACCGAGATGCGGCCGATCAATAACACCTACACGCTCAGTGCCGATCCCAAGACGGTCGAACGCGCGATTAGTGCAGCGCGAGATACCGACGCATGGCCGCAGATTCATTACCTTTGGCCGCTGCATCCTATTGCGCAGTGGCTAGACTACAAAGTTCTGGCTGCCTTTAGGCGACAACAGGCACCGGTGATGCGGGTAACGCAAGGGCTAGCATCAGGCGAAGCGATGGTGATTTTGTTGGCGCAACACCCCAACAAGCGCGGTCAGCCGATGCTGACCGAGTGGTTGGGGATCAAGGTGGATGCACAAGGGCGCGTTGGGAAGGTCTTGAACTTGGATGAGGTGATGCAACAGACCGGCTTACAGCAGCAGCAGGTCGCAAATGATGGTCGAGCACTGAAGGTTGAGCATGTACAAGCGGCCTTGCCAGCAGTGATTCAAGCGGCTCAGTCATATATCCGCCCGATCAAGGCAGCATTCGACCATGCCGCCAAACAACGAGTCGAGTCTGAATTAGCCAAACTGACAATACTTCAAGAGAAACATATGCAGCAGTTACAGCTTGATTTTGATCACGTTCAAACCACCCAGCGGCAGCAGCAAAAGAATCATGAGATCGTTGATTTGTTTACGCAATACAAAAACTGGGTTCACGAGACCCTTGAGCTCGATGATCGCGCACAGATGACCGTCGTGACGGTATTGATGGCCTAACGCTAAGGAATAGAGAAATCACATGAGCTTTATGGTAGATGGCCTGCACAACGCCAACGAATTTTATAGTCAGCATTATTTGGATGAAGTGGTCGAGAGTGACCTCAAAGAGCTGTTTGCGCAGTGGAAAGAGCAAGGTAGCCAAAGCCCTGCCGGACGCCTCAAAACTGCTGGCGGAGCGGCCTATCTGCGAGCGCGTCAGCAATTTTTGGCGAGTAAAAGTCAGGATCGCTACGATGCACTGCTACAGTTGGCCGCACCGCTACTGGATGCACTAGGTTATAGGCTTCAACCCGCAGATATTGAGCTTGCTACCAGCGAACTTCCGACATTGGCGGTGTACCGTGACGCCAAAGAACATCCCTTTTTGGTGATTGTTGCTGCAATCGAAAGCCCTCAAGAGCAAGATACGCCTCCCCTTGAGCTAAAACCCAAATTTCCCGATGGTTCTCCGGCCAAAGAAACATGGGAAGACAGCATCACCAAACAGTTATTTACCGAAGATCATCCGCCACGCTGGGTACTGGTAGTACACCACGAACAGTGGTTATTGATCGAGCGTAGCAAATGGCCTCGCAAAGCCTTACTGAGTTTCGATCTGCCCACACTGTTTGCACCACGAGATGATCGCAATTTTCGGGCAATGGCGGCACTGATGGGTGCAGCGAGTATCCTGCCTTCTGCAAGTGGTACGGCGCTGCTAGATACCCTCGAAGACAACTCACACAAACATGCGTTTGAGGTGTCTACAGATCTAAAATATGCCCTGCGCGAAAGTATAGAACTCATTGCCAACGAGGCCATTTATTACAAGCGGTATGTGTCCAAACAGAAAATTTATGAGCAAAACGATCAAGATCTTGCCAATACACTGAGTCTAGAAAGCTTGCGCTTCATGTATCGGCTATTGTTTTTGTTTTATATCGAGGCTCGACCTGATTTGGGCTACGCCCCGATCAACACCGAAACCTATCTTAAAGGCTATAGCCTTGAGCATTTGCGTGAGCTTGAGCAAGTGCCGCTCACCACGCCTGCCGCTGAAAATGGCTTTTATTTTCATGAGAGTATCAAACAGCTTTTTGCTTTGATTTGGAATGGTTTTCCATCCCATAAGGGTGACATATTTAACGATTATTCAGGCGAATCTCTGTACAGTGCAGACAGTTTTCAAATTTCGCCATTGCAGGGACATTTGTTTGACCCCAGTCGCACCCCACTGCTCAACAGTGTCAAGCTGCGCAACCATGTCCTGCAAAAAGTCATTCAGTTGATGTCGCTGAGCCGTGGCGGTGGCAAGCGCCGTCGCGGTCGGATCAGTTATGCAACGCTGGGGATTAACCAGCTCGGTGCTGTATATGAGTCTTTGCTGTCGTTCCGTGGTTTTTTTGCAGAAGAAGACTTGTACGAAGTTCGCCCTGATCCAAAAGGCAAAAAAGCCAATCAGGACAGTGAAGATAGCAACGACAACAACGAAGACGAGGCAAACGAAGACAGCGTACCGACCAATCTCGAAGACAGTGATCAGCCTGCGACCAGTGATCGTGACAAACAAAAAGATGCGCAGATCAATCCACTAGACGCGGCTTACTTTGTGCCCGCCTCGCATATTGATCGCTATACTGATGCAGAAAAGCTATTTGGTGGTGA
>CALFYA010000295.1 GCA_937952925.1 uncultured Moraxellaceae bacterium | reverse complement strand
TTGCGCTCAGCGTCCCTGCAAAGAGCAAGAGCAACCGCTTAACTGACTGGCATTAAGCTTGCGCTGGCTTTTTTGTTGAGGGCTTAGCCCCCGATTTTGCGATACTTGGCACGTTTAGGCTGCGCCGCATCGCCGAGTTTGGCTTTACGCCATTTTTCGTACTCGGTGTAGTTGCCATCAAACCACTGCGGGCCTTCGTCTTCAAACGCCAAAATGTGCGTGGCGATCCGATCTAAGAACCAGCGATCGTGCGACACCACCATGACGGTACCAGGGAACACTTGGATGGCTTCTTCCAGCGCACGCAAGGTTTCGACGTCCAAATCG
Organism: uncultured Moraxellaceae bacterium; assembly: GCA_937952925.1. Classification (GTDB taxonomy): domain Bacteria; phylum Pseudomonadota; class Gammaproteobacteria; order Pseudomonadales; family Moraxellaceae; genus CALFYA01. Next base: position 4,700 of record CALFYA010000295.1, on the reverse strand, counting down.
TTGGATGGTTCGTCGAGGAGGATGACGTTGGCGCCCTGACGCAAAGTCTTGGCGAGTTGCAAACGGTTACGTTCACCGCCCGACAGCTCACCCACGCGTTTTTGCTGATCTTGGCCTTTGAAGTTGAAGCGACCAATATATGCCCGCGATGGGGTTTCGTACTCGCCCACGGTGATCATGTCGAGGCCATCCGACACTTCTTCCCAGACGGTTTTCTTGTTGTCGAGGGTGTCACGGATCTGACCGACATAGGCCACCTTGACGGTATCACCGACGGTGACGCTACCGGTATCCGGCTTTTGCTCACCGGTGATCATGCGGAACAAGGTGGTTTTTCCCGCGCCGTTTGCCCCCACAATCCCCACAATCGCGGTCGGTGGGACGCTAAAGCTCAGGTTTTCATACAGCAAACGGTCGCCGAATGATTTGCTGATGCCTTCGACTTCAATCACCTTGTTGCCCAGACGTGCACCGGGTGGAATGTAGATTTCGGCAGTTTCGTTGCGCTGTTGGAACTCACGCGAGTTGAGTTCTTCAAAGCGTTCCAAACGGGCTTTGGATTTGGCTTGCTGACCCTTGGCGTTTTTGCGTACCCATTCCAATTCTTGCTTGAGCGCTTTGGCAAAGGCTTCTTCTTGCTTTTGCTCTTGCTCTAAACGGGCGGTTTTTTGCTCCAGCCAGTTGGTGTAGTTGCCTTGGTACGGAATGCCATGACCACGGTCGAGTTCCAAAATCCACTCGGCGACGTTGTCCAAGAAGTAGCGATCGTGGGTAATGGCCACGATGGTACCAGCGAAGTCTTTGAGGAAGCGTTCGAGCCACGACACCGATTCGGCGTCCAAGTGGTTGGTCGGTTCGTCGAGCAGCAGCATGTCGGGCTTGGACAGCAGCAAGCGGCACAAAGCCACACGGCGACGCTCACCGCCAGACAGTTTGTTGACATCCGCATCCCAAGCCGGCAAGCGCAGCGCATCGGCGGCTTGTTCCATTTGGTTGTTGAGGTTGTGCGCATCCCATGCTTGGATGATGGCTTCGAGTTTTTCTTGCTCTTTGGCAAGCTTGTCAAAGTCAGCATCGGGATCAGCGTATTCAGCAAACACTTGATCCAGACGCGCCATCGCATCGAGTGGCTCACGCAAGCCATCTTCGACGTTGCCGCGCACGTCTTTGTTGGGATCTAGGGGTGGCTCTTGCTCCAGATAACCGATCTTGATGCCCGGTTGAGCGCGTGCTTCGCCATTAAAGTCTTTGTCCACCCCTGCCATGATTTTGAGCAAGGTGGATTTACCGGCACCGTTGAGACCCAATACACCAATCTTGGCACCGGGGAAAAATGACAGGGAAATGTCCTTGAGGATTTCGCGCTTAGGCGGCACCATCTTGGACACGCGGTTCATGGTATAGATATACTGCGCCACGCAGAAACTCCTCGTTCGTGATCTGTTCCTTCATTCCATCTTATGGATGCATGAATGGATACGTTTTGCACTCGCAATCTTGTAAGATTGCAAACTGACTAAAAAAACTGCGCATTAGTATAGCGGATTTACGATGAAGAAACGCGGCTGTTTATGGGTTGATAAGATTGGAACGTTGATCGGATATGGCACTATTTCTGCTAGTCCCTCATGGTACAACACCGACTCACCGTTTGATGGATATGGCGCTCACCGACCGATGCGCTGAGGAAGACCTATGCACGACAATTCGCGCATCCACTGGTTGCTGGGCTGGATGAGTCTGTTGCTCATTACCGGCTTTTTGGTGATCAACTTACTCAGCTATGGTGAGTTGTTGCATATCCTCGACCGTCAGGTTGTCCTTGATCAATTGCCACAAAAAGGCGAGATGTTGTTGGCCGAAACACGCCAAATGTTTTTGGTCAATCTTGGCCTGATGCTCGGCATGATTGCGTTGGCCTTACTGATTTTTGGGCAAATGCTGATCCGTGATCAACAACAGCTCAATCGCCTAGCCGCCTATGATGGCCTGACTGGCAGTCTCAATCGCCAAGCATTTGAAGCGGTGTTTCGCGCCTTGATGCGCTCCGCGATGCGACAACAGCGGCATCTGTCGGCCATCTTGATTGATATTGATCACTTCAAACAAATCAATGACGCTCACGGCCATTTGGCAGGTGATACGGTGTTGCGTGAGGTGGTGGCGATTATTGAGCAAATGCAGCGCAAAAGTGATGTGATTGCACGCTGGGGGGGTGAGGAGTTTTTCTTATTGCTCCCCGACTGCACGCTCAATGATGCAGCGCGTTTGGCCGATCAATTGCGCTTGCGCATCCGTAATCATGACTTCAATTTGCAGCCCACCCGCACCATTACCTTGAGTGCTGGTGTGGCTGAATATTGCTTGGGTGAGCAAGAAGACGATCTGTTTCGACGGCTCGACGATGCGCTGTATCAGGCCAAACGCCAAGGGCGCAACCGCACCGTGCTTGCCGATCCCATCAGCCCACCCCTCCCCATCAAACCCTCATAGCACCATCCTTTCAGCACTGGCAAGCCAACCCTCGTGATCTGCCGTATGGATCATGGGTGCTTGATGCATGTCGTGGTGGTGATGCCGTCTAAAAACGGAATAAAAATTCACTCATCGCCATCCATCTTTTATATCTAGGGCAAACATTCTAAATATCACTAGAGCAATTATTCTAAATCAAATCTTCACGATTTTAATACCAAAGAGCTTTTACTCTAATACCACTCTAGAGCAAAGACTCGAACAAAATTTGTGCAAAAATATTTAGAATATCCACTCTAAAAATTCAATAAAAATCATAAAAATCATAAAAATCATAATCTTACATTATTTTTAAAAAATAAAATAAATTATACACTGGCGACAAACGGTATATTCAAAAACACACATTATCGCTATATTATTTCTCATGACGCAGACGCCGACGCTTCGATTAATAGGTGACTGCCAGAATCACAATGAATGCGAGGGTTTTGAGATGGAAAATCGGATGTTGAAACAACTGACCAAACACGCCAAAGGCCGTACTGCGTTGGTCACAGGTGCGTCAAGTGGGATTGGCCTCACCGTTGCCAAAATGCTTGGCGATGCGGGTGCCCATGTGTTGCTGGTGTCACGGACTCGTGAAACCCTCGAAGACGTCCAAAAAGAAATTGAAGCAGCCGGTGGCAAAGCTTCTGTGTATCCGTGTGATCTCAACGACATGTCGTCGATTGATGAATGTGCACGCCAAATTTTGGCCGATGTCGGTCATATTGATATCTTGGTCAACAACGCAGGTCGTTCGATCCGTCGTGCGGTCAAAGAGTCGGTGGAGCGTTTCCACGACTTTGAACGCACCATGCAACTCAACTACTTTGGTGCAATCCGCCTGATTTTGGCGTTGTTGCCGAGCATGATTGACCAACGTCGCGGTCATATCATCAACATCAGCTCGATTGGTGTGCTCGCCAACGCGCCACGCTTTTCGGCCTATGTCGCCAGCAAAGCGGCATTGGATGCGTTTAGCCGTTGTCTGTCGGCCGAAGTCCATGCGCATAAGATCAACCTGACCTCGATCTATATGCCCTTGGTGCGCACCCCGATGATTGCACCCACCAAGCTGTACAACTACATTCCAACGCTGTCGCCAGAGCAAGCGGCTGAGTTGGTGGCGCGTGCGATCATCAAGCGTCCGAAGAGCATTGCCACTAATGTGGGCACCTTTGCGGCAGTCACTTATGCGCTAGCACCCAAATTCAACGACTTTGTCTTGTCGGTCGGTTATCGGTTATTCCCCAGCTCTGCGGCTGCTCGTGGTGAATACGGCGAGAAAGCGGCAACACCAAATCTGGCACAGCGCGCATTTGCTCGCCTGATCCCAGGTGAACATTGGTGAGTTGGGGGAGCTTTTGCCCTAGCCCTGTGTAGTCAGGGCTTTTTTTTATTCAAAAACGCTCAGGGTGATCTTCACGCAGCCAAAACTGGGTGCGCCCCATAATCGGTGTGCCGACATAGCCACGCACTTTGAGCTTGCGTCCATCCCGACTGAGGGTCAGCACACAGCGATACAGCTTGCCCGATACGGGATCTAGCACATGCCCGCCGCGAAACTCATACGGATTGCCTTCGACCGCTTTCATGCCCGAAATCACCTGTAAACCCACCACAGGTTTGTCGGTGTAGGGTGCCGGACAGCCAGTACAGTGGCTTTTGGGCGTATAGTTGGGGCGTGGAATGGTTTTGATAATCCAGCCTTTGACTTCGCCGTTTTCAATTTTGATTTCGGTCAGTCCGCGAGAAAACCCCGTTTTGTCGTCAACAGAACGAAATACCCCTTGAATACTCGGCGCAGCGTCTGCATTCGTGGCCGTGTCTGTTGCTACAGCATAGCTTTGAGTGGTTACGGTACTTGCCCCCACACTCAACAGAACAGCGAGTGCGACATGATGCATCTGTTTCATTTGTCAAAACCCATTTTGGATTAGATGTATTGGTTCAACCTGTGACCAGTGTAAACCAAATCGGAATTGTTACTCATACATTTTAAATATCACAATAAAAACCGATGATCTGTTTTTCTGAAATGATCAAATGTCTTTTTAGTAAAAATTAACCCACGCCTGAATCATCAAACGTGGGCTTTAGAATCAAAACAGATCCGACTACTGGCCTAGGGTCTGTTGACATTTCATGCGTGAGCCGCGTTGCTTGGCAAAATCGTGCCA
>CALFYA010000294.1 GCA_937952925.1 uncultured Moraxellaceae bacterium | reverse complement strand
CATCGCACCACTGCTACCTGGCAAAGTGGGTGATTGGGGTCGTGTGGCTAAAGATAATCGCCAATTCATCAATGCCGTGTTGTGGATTCTGCGCACGGGTGCGCCTTGGCGAGATTTACCACCTGACTATGGAGATTGGAAGAATACACATCGTCGGTTTAGTCGTTGGCGGGATCGCGGTATTTGGGAGTTGATCTTGGAGAAGATCATTGATCATCCAGACTACGAATGGCTGATGATTGACTCCACCTTTGTGAAAGTACATCCGCATGGTTGTGGTGCAGTTGGCGGCAATCAGGACATGAGTCGCACAAAAGGGGGCTCAACACCAAGGTACATTTGGCCGTGGATGCGCATGGTCTGCCGATCCGATTCACTGTTACACCAGGTACAACAGCAGATTGTAGCCAAGCCCTTGGGCTCATTGAGAACTTAGCCATAGACACTTGATGGCTGACAAAGCCTACGACACAGACGAGTTGGTACGCTATGCCAGTGATTTGGGTATTGGCTTAGTGGTTCCGCCCAAATGTAACCGAGTCGAGGCAAGACCATTTGATCATCATCTGTACCGGCTGAGGCATTTGGTTGAAAATGCCTTTTTAAAGATGAAGCAGTGGCGTGGGATTGCTAGTCGATATGCCAAGAAAACCAAGTCCTTCATCGCTGCATTGCATATTCGCTGTATTATGATTTGGCTGAGCATCTTATGACGACACTATCTAGACCTGCCGAGATAAAATAAACGTCTGCATCAAGTTGGTTTTGGAGTTTACGAACTTCTTGGACACTGCGTCCTTGATAGAGTTGTTGAGCGGGTTGTTGTGGTGTGGTTTGTTGTCGGATGGCTTGCCATTGATGAATGAGTTCAGGCAAGTTGGTACAGGTCTGTGGGAGCTGTAGAGGACGATGTGAGGATGACCTGCGTTTACGACGAGTACAGTTGGTCATTAAGATGAGAGACATCGGTCATCCTGTGATGCAAGCAAAAGGCTACATCTACAGAAGTCTACCGCAAAAGGCAAAAGATCTGCGTGTGATCGTCGAGCATGCTGATCAATCAAAGCAGGAGAGTCATGGTGGCAAAGTTTCGGATGGGTCTAGGCATTTTTTTGATGTTGATGGGGGTTGCCCTGTTGTGGATTGGGTTTGATGCCAAGCAAAATGGGATTGATTTGGCTGAGCCAGATGGCACGCGTGGTGCGGCACTGTTTGATACCTTGGGGATGTGGGGAGTGTTTTTGTTGCTCGAAATCTACGGTTTAATTGAGTTGACAACGGGTATCAATTTATTGAAAAAAAAGAAAAACGAATAAATGAGGCTTTATTGCCAACCAAAACATGATTTTTTGTCAGAAATAAAAAACGGGTTACAGACTCAATCTGTAACCCGTTGTTTTATATGGTCGG
>CALFYA010000293.1 GCA_937952925.1 uncultured Moraxellaceae bacterium | reverse complement strand
ATCAGCGATTCTTCAACGCCCAGACTTTTCTAAGCTGCCTACGCGGCAGTGAACGTGCCTACACTGAGGTTTTTAGTGGTGCTAACTTTCTAAGCTGCCTACGCGGCAGTGAACTAGAGCATAATACTCTGATGTACCAGATTTTTAAAGAGACTTGGCTGTCAGCAGCCGACAACCCCTTTTTTTCGGACGTTGTCTAAGTGATTGATATTTTATAGTCTAAAACGTATCCAAAAAAAAGGGTCTAGCCCTATTTTGGATCAAGCAGATGCCAAATTAAGAACAACGCTTATCATTGTTCCGTTGTACAATACAAATCTGCACCACGACTCCTGCTTAGGATCATCATTTGCACCTCTTATCTTCTGCTCATCAGCCACTGACACCTCAACGTCGCACCATGCTTTTGCTGGGCTTAGTGCTGTTGGCCGTAGGCGCTAGCCTGCTGAGCTTATGTGTGGGCAGTACCGCGTATCGTCCGTGGCAACTGTTGCAGCAAGATCTCGATGGACAAATTGCCCGCGATGTGGTGCTGAGTTTACGCTTGCCGCGTACCTTGGCTGCATTAACCGTGGGTGGACTACTGGCTGTGGCGGGTGCATTACAACAAATTTTGCTGCGTAATCCGTTGGCTGATCCTTATATCTTGGGCACTTCGGGCGGTGCGAGTGTGGGTGCACTACTGGCGATGTTGCTGGGCGCTGGGGTGGGCTTGGTCAATCTGAGTGCGGCGTTGGGTGCATTTATTGCCATGCTCTTGGTGTTTGTGCTCAGTGGTACACGGGCATCAACTGCACAGCTGTTGCTCACTGGAGTGGCCGTTTCATCCTTTTGTGGAGCATTTAGTTCTTTACTCCTTAGCCTTGCACCCGATGGTTTGTTGCGAGGTATGATTTTTTGGATGCTCGGTGATTTGTCTGGTGCAACATGGCACTGGTCTGCCGCAGGACTGGTACTGGTGTTGCTGCTGGTTTGGCCGCTGCTGCGTGACCTCAACATGTTGGCACTCGGCCAACAGCGTGCCTTTGCACTTGGGGTGTCTACACAGCAGTTGTCGCTGATGCTCTATGCATTTGCTGCGGTTGCCACCGCGTTGGCAGTGACCACAGCGGGGATGATCGGTTTTGTGGGGCTGATCGTACCGCATGCGTTGCGACTCTTGATTGGTCAAGATCAGCGCGTGTTGATTCCGGCAAGTGCCCTGACGGGTGGGATTGTATTGTTGTTGGCCGATGTTTTATCACGTCTGGTGATTGCGCCTGAGCAGCTTCCTGTTGGGGTGGTCACTGCGTTATTGGGAGCGCCCTTGTTTGTCTGGCTATTGTCGCAACGTCGAGGGGCTGGCACATGACGCCTCCGATGGTTGTGATCACACAATTAAGCCTGCAACAAGGCACTAGGCGCTTATGTGATCAGTTGAATTTACAGTTGCAACAGGGCGAGATGTGGCTGGTCTTGGGGCAAAATGGTTGTGGCAAAAGCACATTACTCACCACACTCGCTGGTTGGCATCCTGCCCATACAGGTGCTGTGTATTTGGCTGGACAACCCTTACAGGATTATCGCCCACGCGAGCGCGCCAAGCAGTTGGCATGGATACCGCAGCATGACCAACACCCCTTTCCCACCACGGTGCTGGAGCAGGTGCTGACGGGTTGCCATGCGCGATTATCCCGTTTTGCTTGGGAAAGTCAGGCCGACCATATCCAAGCGCATGCATGGTTGGCGCAGTTGGACTTGGCGGGTTTTGCCCACCGCGATCTGGCGACGCTGTCGGGTGGGGAGCAGCGTCGGGTGGCGTTGGCCACTGCGTTGATGCAACAAGCGCCTCTCCTACTCCTTGATGAACCACTCTCACAGCTGGATCTGCGTCATCAGCAGCAAACGCTGCAACTACTCCAACAACACAGCGATCAAGGCCATACGCTGATGCTGGTCAGTCATGATCCCAATCATGCACGTTATTGCAGCCATGCGTTATTGCTGTTTGGTGATGGGCGTTGGCTGGCTGGCACGGTGGAGGAGGTGTGTACCACAGAGAATCTATCAGCGTTGTATCAAACGCCAATCTTCGCGTTGACCCACGGACAAGACGGTTGGTTTGTCATGCGTTAGAGGCGAGGGCTGCTGACGTTTTATGATCAATATATATGTATATATTTAAATAAAGCAGCCACTCCCAACAGCATCGACAATTCAAGCACCTCAATCCCTGCACCCAGACAATCGCCACTCACTCCTCCCAAACGAGCAACCAACCACGCACGGTACAACTCAATCACCACGGGTGTAAAGATCAGCACCGGACACCACCAAGCACTTAAGCCCACAAGGATCAGCAGCCAGCCCCAAAACCACCCACCACCAATAGACCAGCTAAACTTTTCGGCCAATCCACCAGTACCGAGCGGCGGCAAGGTTTGCCAGCGATACACCGCAAACCGCGCCCATGCCGGAATCAGGAGCAGTGCCAACCACTGGTGTTGCAAGATCACTTGGGAGAGTAACACCAGCTTGCCAGACACGGCGACGAGCAGACTCAGCACACCAAAACTGCCCACATGGGGATCTTTCATCACGGCCAGCAGTCGCTCAGGATCACGATGTGCTGCGCCAAGTGCATCACTGACATCGGCCAAGCCATCAAGGTGCAGGCCACCGGTCACCCACACCCAAAACGCAACCCCCACCCATGCGGCAATCCATGCTTGATCCTGACCAAACAGTTGTAGGATCAACACCAACAATCCGCCAATCAACACCCCCACGAGCGGGAAATAACGCGCTGATTGTGCCAGTAGCTCAGGGCGAAACTCACGGACTTGAGGGGTCGGCAGACGGGTGAGAAATTGAATCGCTAAAATCAAACGGGTCACGGCCAGCTCCAACCCGCAGCTTTGGCTTTGTCCCAATCCATCGCGTGATCAACAGCATCAGCGAGTCGATTGATCTGCTGCTCTAAAATCTCGCTGGGGTCGGGTGCGTGGGTATCGAGTTGATGGCCTGCCCATGCCAGTAGGACGCGCCGTGCGTCGGGATAGTCAAAAATCCCGTGCAAATATGTACCAAGGATTTGACCATCGTCGCTTTGTACACCATCGACACGGCCATCGTGTAGGGTGATCAAAGGGATTAATTCACGCGAAAGTGTACTAATGCCCTGATGAATCTCATAACCCTGACACTCCACCGACTCACCCGCAAGGGTCAATACGCCATGCACTTGATGGAGCTGTTTGTGTGCGTGCATGGTGGTGTGGATCGGCAGATAACCCAACCCTTGCGTGATGCCCGTTTCACCTTCGACACCTGTTGGATCATCAATGGTTTGTCCGAGCATTTGATAGCCGCCACAAATCCCGATCACTTTGCCCCCATAGCGCAGATGCTTGGCAATCGCGGTGTCCCAGCCTTGCGCCCGTAGCCATGCCAAATCGGCACGGGTATGTTTGCTGCCACACAGCACGATCAAATCCGCAGGTGGAATCGGTTGATCGGGCAACACCCAAATCAACTCCACATCGGGCAATTGCCGGAGAGCATCTAGGTCGGTGTGATTGGAAATATGTGGAAACACTGGTGCAACAACCCGAAAACGCGCTGAGCTGTTGCGGTCAAATGCAAGGGTTGAAATCGCATCTTCAGCGGCAATATCAAGGCCATGTAAATATGGCACGACCGCCAAGACTGGCTTACCCGTTTTGGCTTCCAGCCAATCCAAACCATCTTGCAACAAGCGCAGATCACCCCGAAAGCGATTGATGATAAAACCTTGAATTCGTGCTTGCTCAGTGTCACTCAAGCAAGCGAGCGTGCCGACAAAATGGGCAAACACTCCCCCTTTATCAATATCCGCCACCAACCAGACCGGACAATCGGCTTCTTCGGCAAAACCCATATTGGCAATATCATTGGCGCGTAGATTGATCTCAGCAGGGCTACCCGCACCTTCAACCAAGACCGCCTGATAACCCTGTTCAAGACGCTGCCACGATTGCATCACCGCCAGACGCGCTTGCTGTTTGTACTCGTGATAATCAAGTGCCGACAAATGCCCAATCGCATGACCTTGGATAATCACTTGTGCAGTGCAATCGGCGGTCGGTTTGAGTAATACCGGATTGTGATCGGTGTGTGGCTCAATCCCACAGGCCACCGCTTGTACCGCTTGAGCGCGGCCAATCTCACCACCATCGGCGGTGACGGCGCTATTGAGTGCCATATTTTGTGGTTTAAATGGCGCAACCTGTACGCCACGACGTGCCAAGATGCGGCACAGTGCCGCAACCATGGTGCTTTTGCCTGCATCTGAGGTGCAGCCTTGGATCATCAATGTGGGCATGAATTATTCAACCAGATAAGGTGTGGCATAGGCGATCGGCGCGTGCCAACGGTCGGATTCGGCAATCTGGCCGAGATCAGCGAGGAGTGTACGAATCACCCCCGCATGGGTGATCCAGATCAAGGGGTTGGGCTGGGCTTTTGCTTGTGCAAATGCCTGTTGAACGCGCTGCTGTAACATGCGGACGCTCTCTGCACCGCCCACCTGATAATCCCACAGATTAGCCGCCCACCCATCTAGCTCATGGCGTGGGATCTCATCCCAACTCAGACCTTCCCAACAACCAAAATCAAGTTCCTGCAAAGCAGGGACAATCGTCACATCATTGGATAGACGCTCGGCCAGCTGCAAGCAGCGCCGTGCCGGACTACACCAAATGGGTTGATGCTGATGATCCTGTAGGGTTTGGGTGGCTTGAGCGAGCGTGTCGGGCGCAACGTCGACATCTAAGCGACCATAACAACGCCCCGACATCGCCACGACAGGATGACGGATCAGAATGATCGACATAAAAAAGGCCGCTGATGAAAGCGGCCTATTATGCGTCAACGTGTTGTTTTTGTCTTATACACAGCGCAAAGTAAATTATTGAGCAGCTTTATATTCATCAATCGTGGCTTCACTGACCGACTTAATGGTCATGCCTTCAGGGCCATCGCCAATACGAGCGACACTCATGGCCGGCTCACCATTGGTTTTAAACTCTTCAAGTTCTTTAGAGCCTTCTTTGAATACCCACAGGCGGCCATCTTCAATTGCAGCGACAAATCCTGCTTTGTTGTATTTGCTGCCTGCGGCAAAGCCATCTTCGCTTGCCAGTGCCGATAGGCTCGTCACTGCAACAACGGCTGCAACAATCCATGCTTTGATCATGATTGACCTCAACTAAATCAAATGTCGTTGGCGATCTTAGCGGCAGATCATGACAGTTCTGTGACGTTCAACAGACCCTAGGGTCTGTTGACGTTTCAGTCGTGGTCGCGACATAGACGATTTTTTAGACGA
>CALFYA010000292.1 GCA_937952925.1 uncultured Moraxellaceae bacterium | reverse complement strand
GCGTGTTGTACTGATTCAATGTGAGAAAAAGCCCCGAAAGGGGCTTTTTTGATGGATGATTGGCAAGCGACAACACTACAAAAAACGGCTTTATTCTACTTTCAAACATGCTATGAATGCTGAAACACCTTTACATGCGCACATCTACCATGACTGAACATCGCCAATATCAAATCTTAAGCTATCTGTTTGCCTTTGCTTTGGGTGTGGTGACTCCGCTCATCCTGCTATCCCCTGTATGGTATTGGCAATTACCATTGACGCAGTTGTCTTGGCACATGTATGCCGCCAGCATCGGTTCGCTATTGTTTGGCATTTGGCTTGCCATCGTGGCATTTTTTGTGCCCAGCAAAGCACTGATCAACGTGCTTGATGCACCTCAACTCGGTATGCCGTTGCTGGTCATTCCATATGCGCTATATGTAGGGACAAAAGCACTCTTATTCAAAAATAACTCGGCTCGTCCGTAGGGTGCGTTGTATGCACCAGCTCACGGTGCACATGGTGCACCCTACGCTTTCAATTATGCACATCCACCGCCACCACCCACCATTCCCGATACTGATCTAACAGCGCAGTCGCCCAACTTTCCCAATGTGCAAGCGGCTGTTTTTCGCGTCCCGTTTGGTATTGATCAAACCGCGACTGCAAAAAAATCCCGCCCTCATACCACTCCCCTTCTGGCGTAACAATTGCCGCAGGTAATATCCGATATGTACCCGTCTGTGGGTCTATCAATGCAGCGACCGCACAGCCTTGCTCGGTCAGCACCGCATCGACTGCTTCAATCCCCCAATAATCATACTGCCCTGCCGGATCACTGCTTTGCACCCACTGCCCCGTGCCGCTGCACAGCTCACAACACGGATCAAACTGATCATACAAGCTGTGCATCTGTGCCAATTTTTGCGCACCTTGATAGCGTTGCTTGAGCAAGTCATCTTCACGCAAGCGATCATCGTGTTGGCGGGCTTGGGCAAGCCTTTTGAGCAGCGACTTTCCCAGACACGTTCCATCAAACACCGTAAAGCCTGCCTGCATTGCCACGCGATTGATGCAACCACATTGCACCGTATAGCTGGGATACACTCGATCAGGTGTAGCGTGACTGCCTTGCAAGCGCATCGACACCGCGCTGTACACATCAAGGCTATGGGGAGCAATCAGGACAAAAATCAGACGATGCATGCTGCGCGGCTTCGCTC
>CALFYA010000291.1 GCA_937952925.1 uncultured Moraxellaceae bacterium | reverse complement strand
TCCACTGATCACGCCAGTATCAGGGTCGATCGAGAGCCCAGCAGGCAGACCAGTCGCTGAGTAGCGGATCGCTCGTCCGAGTGGATCGACGACTCCACCAGCATTGATGACGATTGATGGAGCACCATTCGCAAGTGGGAACCCACCTTCATCACTCACGGTCATATCCGCGAGCCCCGCGAAGGCAGAGCCAGCAGGTGCGGTCGGTGCTGGGTCAGCAGCGGCGATGGTGACCGCCACAGACGCAAGGTTCACCACCGCCACACTCGCCCCCGTCGCGCCATTTTTGGCACGCCCTTCGGTGCTCAATGTATAGCTGCCTGCCGCCAAATCCGCAAAGCGCGGCGAGTTTTGCCGTGCCACTTCTTGGCCTGCACTGTTTTTGAGCACATACAGCAAATCCGTCACGCCATCAGCATCAATAATGCCGCTGTTGGTCACAGACAACACATTGCCCACCAGCTCATAGCTCGGTGCAATGGTGGAGGTGGGTGCATCAGATGCAGACGACCCACCTGAGCCGCCACAAGCGGTCAAGGATAGGGCTGCCGTCACCGACAAACATAACAACGAATTTTTCAAAAATACAGACATGATCAACCGATGCAATGCCTTGCTCAAAGCGAAAATCAAAATGATATTGGCCTAGTTTTGGGGAATCGCATTTTTCAAAAATAGATCGCTTTTTTTAGCTTAAAACGCAACGTATGGCAAGGCTTTGGCTCTGGCTCCTTCCCCTTTTCAAGGGGAAGGCTGGGATGGGGTGCTTTTGATGCCAATCAAATTGAGCTTTGTTGCCTTTTAACCCCACCCTAACCCTCCCCTCGATGAAGGGAGGGAACTTGCTGCGCAAGGCTCTGGCTCTGGCTCCTTCCCCTTGTGAAGGGGAAGGCTGGGATGGGGTATTCTGGATCTTAAAAAACCACGGCTTCTTATCCCCCCCCACTTTTGCTAAACTTTGCCCGCTTCTCCTTTGGCTATCTTGTCCCAAGATGACCGCTTTCATGTGATGTATCGCTATGCAAACCTACCTTGATTTACTCCGTCTGGTCATGGATCAGGGCGGGCAAAAATCCGATCGCACCGGCACCGGCACACGCTCAGTGTTTGGTCATCAAATGCGTTTTGATTTGTCCAAAGGCTTTCCGATGGTGACGACCAAACGGGTACACTTTCGCTCGATTGCCATCGAACTGCTGTGGTTTTTGCGTGGCGATACCCACGTCCAATATTTACAAGACCATAAAGTGACCATTTGGGACGAATGGGCGACCGCCGAGCAATGCGCCCGTTTTGGTCGCCCTGCTGGTGAACTGGGGCCCGTGTACGGTCATCAATGGCGCAACTTTGGCGCGACCCAACTGCCCGATGGCAGTTATGCCCAAGACGGCGTCGATCAGCTCACATGGCTGGTCAACGAGATCAAGACCAATCCCGACTCACGTCGCTTGATTGTGTCGGGTTGGAATCCGCGTGAGGCCACCCAAGTCGCGCTGCCACCGTGCCACACGCTGTTTCAGTTTTTCGTCCAAGATGGGAAATTATCCTGCCAGCTCTATCAACGCAGTGCGGATATTTTCTTGGGCGTCCCGTTTAACATCGCTAGCTACGCGCTGTTGACTCACATGATTGCCCAAGTGTGTGGTCTTGGTGTGGGCGAATTTGTCTGGACGGGTGGTGATTGTCATTTGTATAGCAATCACTTTGCTCAAGCCGAACTCCAACTCAGTCGTGAGCCGCTACCCTTACCCACCCTCAAGCTCAATCCTGCGGTGATGGATTTGTTTGAATTTCGGTTTGAAGATATCGAACTGATCAACTATCAGCATCACCCTGCGATCAAAGCGGATGTGGCGGTATGAGCTGGCGCAACTTAGAAGTGGTGCATGTGGTTGCTGTCGATCAACAGCACTGTATTGGCCGCGACAACCAGATGGCGTGGCATATTCCAGCAGACTTCAAGCACTTTCGTGAGATCACCCAAGGCGGTGTGGTGGTGATGGGACGCAAAACCTTTGAGTCGATTGGTCGCCCCTTACCCAAACGGGTCAATATCGTGGTGACACGGCAAACCGATTGGTCAGCCGATGGGATCAAGATCACTCACAGCCTAGAAGATGCGCTGAATGTGGCGGCTGAAGTGGCGCTCACTCAAGAGAAACAGTCGATTTTTGTGATTGGTGGGGCAGATTTTTATACCCAGACGCTGCCGTTTGCCGACCGCCTCGAAATCACCCATGTGGCACTCGATGTCCAAGGTGATGCGTTCTATCCACCGGTTCCTGCTGAGTTTGTGGCGGTCAGCCGTGAGCCACAAGTCGACGACAGTCATCAAATTCATTTTGAATTTGTGCGTTATCAGCGTATCGTTGGCGAATCATTTGTGCTCTTGGAAGATGCGTAATGACTGCATGGACGCAGGCCATCGGTTGCCTGATGTTGGCCTCCACCTTAGCCGCTTGTCAAACCACTCCCCGTCTGGCTGAACCTTCGCTGACCAACCAGACTTGGCGGCTCAAACAGGTCGATCAATATCATTTTGAATACGATCGCTACAACATGCTGCCGCAGCTGTGGTTTGTGGCCAACGACAATGTATTTAGTGGTCGTGATGGCTGTACATGGTTGGGTGGTGAGTATCATCTCAACCAGCGCAAGCTCAATATCCGTCTCAATAGCGATGAACAGCAT
This sequence comes from uncultured Moraxellaceae bacterium, assembly GCA_937952925.1. Lineage (GTDB taxonomy): Bacteria > Pseudomonadota > Gammaproteobacteria > Pseudomonadales > Moraxellaceae > CALFYA01. The sequence goes on along the minus strand of CALFYA010000291.1, from coordinate 239 downwards.
TGCCGTCATCCCTACAGCCAATTGTTTTTGCAACATCTGCAAAGCAGCAGAAAATATTATATTAAAAATCAAAAACTTCATCTTGTCGGCAAAGACCGTAAAGTACATTTGGTGTTTGAAGCACGTGAAGGCCAACCGCAAGCTCCATTGCAGTCACTGACTCAAGAGCAAAAAGACGCCGCCTCTCCCAATGGTTTGTTTTATGTGATGCGTTAACGCGATCCTGTGAGGCCGCGATC
>CALFYA010000290.1 GCA_937952925.1 uncultured Moraxellaceae bacterium | reverse complement strand
AAGATCACCTCGCACACCCGCGGTATTGTGGTGATCAACCCCAACAACCCGACTGGCTCGGTGTATCCACGGCATATCCTTGAGCAAATCGTGGCACTCGCCCGCAAGCATGATCTGATGCTGTTTGCCGATGAGATTTACGACAAGATCATCTACGACGGCGTCGAACATGTATCGCTTGCCACCCTCGCGCCAGACTTGCTGTGTATCACCTTCAATGGTTTGTCCAAATCGTACCGTGTGGCGGGTTTTCGCTCCGGTTGGATGCTCGTCTCAGGCGCCAAAGAAAAAGCCGCCGATTATATCGAAGGCTTAGATATGCTCGCCTCAATGCGCTTGTGTGCCAACGTACAAGCGCAATATGCGATCCAAACTGCGCTTGGTGGCTATCAAAGCATCAATGAACTGATCCAACCCGGTGGGCGTTTGTATCAACAGCGCAACGTGGCCTATGAGATGCTCAACGAGATTCCGGGGGTGTCATGTGTCAAGCCTGAAGGCGCGTTGTATTGCTTCCCGCGTCTAGATCCGAAGGTCTATCCGATTGAAGACGACGAGTCGTTTATGATGGATTTGCTCAAATCTGAAAAAGTGCTGCTGGTACAAGGCACCGGTTTTAATTGGGATGCACCCGATCACTTCCGTGTGGTGTTTTTGCCCGCTGAAAGTGAGCTGAAAGAAGCGATTAGCCGAATTGGTCGATTCTTGGCAACACGGCGTTAATCAAACACCGTAGCCACCACCCAACGTCATGCTCATTCGGCATGACGTTTTTTGGGTGAGTGCTACAGGTTTAGCGCTCAGAAGACTTTTTCCTCGCCCTTGGATGTGCCTGATCATACACTTGGCTAAGATGCGCAAAATCCAGATGGGTATAAATTTGGGTAGTGCTGATATTGGCGTGTCCGAGCAACTCTTGTACCGCCCGCAAATCGCGACTACCCGCCAGTAAGTGCGACGCAAAACAATGACGTAACAAATGCGGATGTAAATGCTGATCAATCCCTGCCCGTAAGGCCTGAATCTCAACCCGCCGCTCAATCGTGCGTGGGGTCAGGCGTGTCCCACGCTGCTCACTGATAAATAAGGCTTGCTCGTCCCCTTCAATCCACAGCTCACGATGCGGCAACCAATCACGGATCGCTTGGATCGCTTTGCGGCCTACCGGCACAATACGGGTTTTGTTGCCTTTACCAATCACCGTCACTTGCGCACGCGAAAAATCCAGATCGTTCAGCATCAGATTGGCCAGCTCCGACAAGCGCAGCCCACTACTATAAAATAATTCTAAGATCGCCCGATCACGCACCCACAAGCGAGCATCCATTGGATCATCGGGTTCGGGTTGATCAAGCAATTGCTGCAAAATATCAGCATCAAGCATGGCAGGCAGTGGCCGAGCCGGACGTTTGACGCGAAAGTATTTGGCAGGATTGTGTGCCACCACACCTTGTTGAACCAACCAGTCGGCAAAATGGCGGATGGAAGACAGTTCGCGCTGTAGGCTACTCGCAGCAAGGCCATCTTGCTCAATGCGCAACCCAACATAACGGGTCAGGATCATCTGATCAAACATCGACCATGTGATGCGCTGTGCCTGCAAAAAGCTCAGCAACCCTTGCACATCATGCCGGTAGGCTTGCAAGGTGTGGGTCGAGCGTCCTGCTAGTTGCAATTGGGTGAGCCACAACTCCACTTCCTGTTCGACATCCATACCAGTTGCGCTCGCTTAAATCTGTTTGAGCGCAGGCGGATTGATAAACACTTGACCAAGCTTGAGTTTGTTGTAGAGCTGTGGGTCTGCCCACTCCGCTTGGACTTGCTCGGAAAACTCAATCGACGCCAGTGCTAGCTCACCCATTTGTGGGTTTTCCACATCGGCACGGAAACACTGTGCATAACCGGTAGCGGTTTCGTGCACAATTACCGAATGCACCACCACATCACCTTCGCCGTTTTGGGTTTGGGTTTGTCGCAACACCGCATCGGCCAAGAAAAAGAAAATCCGTGAAAACTGCTCAGCAGACGGCGACACCGGCAGACTAATCCAACGCGCACTAAACTGCTGACAGGCCGCAATATAGGCCGGATCATCTTGATTCCAATAGCAAATCGCATGATCAAAGCTATCGATCAAATCACGAATCGCGCCTTTGAGTAAGCCAAAATCATAGACCATCTGCCCATGATCTAAGCGATGTGCTTCTAAGATCAGCTCAACTTGGTAGCTATGCCCGTGGATCGAGCGCCGGCACCGATCCGACGTGCAATTGCGCACGATATGCGCATTTTCAAACTTAAACAGCTTTCGGATCAGCATGGCAAGGCAGTATCCATCTAGAGTTGGCAAGAGCGCCACAGTATACCTTGAGTTGTGGGCTTATGGCTCTTTGAGTTCGGGAGGAAATGGCGCCCATGACCGTTGATAGACACTCGCTTGGTCACCCTGTCGATAGATATCGCTGGTCAAAAAACGATACCGCTCCGACAGCATGACTTTGATTTGCGCTTGATAATATTGGCTTTTCACCGACAAAAATGGGGTCAAATCCCCGCGCAATTTTTCATCGACTTTGGAAAATGCTGCGAGCTGCCAAAACTTTCCAATATCCCCCACCGGTTTACGCTGACCATCACGCTCATTGCGCCAATCATTGACGGTTGGGACATCCAAATCCGGTGCAATCGCCGACAAGACCGGTAAATCTGCGGTATTGACGTTGATCGGTGCAAACGCAGGCAACGCACACACATATTTACGCAACGCTTCAAAGCTTTCGGGGTCTTCAAAACCACGCACTTGCTTGAGTTCTTCAATGCTATTAAACGGCCGATTGGCAGCCAAACGCGACGGCTGCATGCCCAAATAAAAACTATCTTCGGCACCCGATGACCCAGTCACCGTATCATCAGGATCTTGCCAATCCAGCACCGCATCAGACAACTCTGGTGGCAAACCCACTTGATCAAGCAAGCGTTTAAACAGCTCAATGGCTTTTTCGTCTGCTGCTCCATCGTGATACAGATTATTGAGGTTAAATTTGCCCGATTGATCGGTCAAACGCCCCATCACCATGCCATCTTCGACCGGATACGGCGGGCTGGGTTTTGCCCACACTTCTTGTAGGGTATCAGTCTCTCCACTGGTTTTTTCGTCGGCACTGAGCAAGGCCATCAAAAAGCTTTCGCCACCCAACGCGTATTGCATGGCTTGGTTTTGACGGGTCAAGACGGCCGTTTCACGCACAATCCGCTGTTGGCGCATCAGCAAACTACTGGCCAAAATCGTCGCCATCACCACCATCAACAAAATGGTGAGGAGTGCAACACCGCGTTGTGCGCGAAAAGACATCATGTGGGTGGACGCTCAGGCGGTTGGTTGGGATCTTTTTCTTGCTGTTGACCCGCATCATACGCGCCACTAGGCAGCTGTGGCACCAAGGCAAACACCCATACATACGGTTGTTCAGCCACGCTCAATGTCACCTCGATGCCTTTGGGCAGCCGATTGAGGGCTTGCGTATCGGTGCCTTGCGATGGATTGGCCTCCAGACTGTCGGTCGGCGGCCAGATGGGTTGGGCTTCAGGGGCAAAGGCTTGGATTTTAAATTGACTCACTTGGCCAATCAGACGTGTGGCGGTGGGTTGCAGTGCACCGGTGTGATCAGGCTGCGTATACGACAAACGCCACAACTCATTATTGCGCAGCTCATAGCGCACCCGCTCAAGTGGGCCTTGTCCAGTCAGACGCGGATCAATTACCCCCGTGCGGGTCAACTCTAGGCTTTGTCCATCGGTCAGCAATGCGGCTTTTTGTTGATCCGCTTGGCGGACAGAACGGGCAATGGCTTGGCTGATATCACGATTGAGCTGCGCATACACCGCTTGTACATTCATCAATTGTTTGGCTTGAATGGTCGCTCGCTCACGGGTTTTCATCAGACCATCAAACACTTTCCAACCGGCAGCAGCAAGGATGGCAAAAATACTCATCGCCACGACCAATTCAATCAGGGTAAAGCCTGCGGATGACCGACGATACTTCATGATTATTCCCGCTGCGGTTGACGCAAAAACACCACCAGACGCTGCACCGGATCGCCTTTGGCCTCAGTGGCTGACTGGGTCAGCATAAATGCACTCAACTCGACACGACGTACATCGGCCACAGGCGTGGGATACACTTGGCGATGAATCTGCCATTGCTGCTCACCCCACATCACTTGTTGGTCTGAACTGCCCTCTGGCCATGCTTGCTGGATACGCAATTGGGCAGCTTCGTTGGTCAGTACCCAATGCGCATAGGTACGATCACGCAACCCTGATACTGCTTGGGTGTAGCTCATGCCTGCGCGGGTCAACGCAATCGCGGCCACCGCAAAAATTGCCAGCGCCACCATCACCTCGAGCAAGGTAAAGCCTCGACTCTGCTGATTCATGGATTAGGCTCTGGCTGGTCTCGGCCATGCTCATCATCTGAGACCTGTCCAAGCTGGGTCACATAAATCGGCTCACCAATCGGCTGCTCGTTTTGCATCAACTGAATCCGTACCGGTGTGGCTTCCCCATTACCAAACCACATCAGTTTGGGGGCATCGCTATCTTGGAGCGCATCATTTCGACTGGCCATCAGGGTGCTTTGTAGCGGTTGAATCACGATACGCATCCGCTCTGGTAGCGTTTGCGGCTTGATATTGGCAACGATCGGCCAACGATTTTGTTTTTCGATGGCGGTTTGGTCAAGGGTCACCACCTGATACCCTGCAGCCTGCTCGGTGGTTTCGGGGGATGAGTTTGACTGCCAACAACAGCCCCTGATCCACCGATTCCAACCGAATCAATGACAACTCGTCGTATAGACGCTCTCGTGCTTGGAGGCGCTGCCGCTCACTGGTTCCCCCCACCGACAAGCCCACCATCGCTGCAAAGACACTGATGATGATGATCACCAACAACAGCTCAATCAGGGTGAAGCCATGCGATGGGCGCATCTGACTTACTCAGCAGGGGTTTGAATGGGGTAGCTTTTGGGCAACATCAAAATATGATCGATCAACGCCACCCGTAAGGTGTCCCGATCCCCCAAATAGCGCTGATAAAAGCTCGAATTTAAAATCGCCGCAGCCCCTTGGGTCATCGACCAAATCGCCGCCAGAAAATCACGAACCGGCATCGCACTGTGCTGTGTATCGAGATACTCGCCGGTCAATCCAATAATCCGGCGTAGACGCTGCTTACGAATCCGGTACAACTGAGCAAACAAGCTGCCCAAGCTGTTGCTGCCTGCCGACAACCGCTCTTCAATTTGATGCAACAGTACCGTGCGTTCTGAGTGATGCAAATGGTGCAACATAAACAACACCACACGCTCAGGATAGCTTGAGTTGCTGTCCATCATGTCGAGTAAGGCTTGCTCATTGCGGATGATCAAGTGGAGATACAGCTCGTCTTTACTTTGAAAATGCTTATACAGCGTGCCTTTGGCCAGATCTAACTCCATCGCCAAGGCATCTAGTGTCATGCCGGTTTCGCCATTTTCAAGCAAAAGCTGTTCGGCAACATCAAAAATCAATGCTTCACGCGCCCGAAACTGTGCTTGCCGATCCATTAGGCTCTCCCCTTATCCTCTGCGGCATCCCGCCGTAACCGATCAAAATTGGCCGATGTCTGTTCGGCCAGTGCTGCAACCGACATCTGATGTAAATCTGCTAAGACCACTGCCACATGCGGCAGATAAGCAGGTTCATTCGATTTGCCGCGATATGGCATGGGTGCCAAATATGGGCAATCGGTTTCAATCAGCAAACGCTCAATCGGCACTTGTTGCGCCACATCTCGCAGGGATTGGGCATTTTTAAAGCTGACAATCCCCGAAAAAGAAATGTAATAGCCCAATTGCAATGCAGCTTCTGCGGTCGCCCAATCTTCGGTAAAGCAGTGCAAAATCCCATGCTTGGCCTGCTGATCACGCAAGACTGCAATGGTGTCGGCTCGCGCTTCACGGGTGTGTACAATCACCGGCTTACCCAGCAGACGACCAGCGGCCACATGCCGCTCAAAGCTTGCGCGCTGTGCCTGCGCATGCTCTTGACTATAATGATAATCCAAACCTGTTTCACCGATTGCCCACACCCGCTCATCGGCACCGAGCGCACACAGGGTGTCAACGGTTGCGCGTGCCATCATGCTCGGATCTTCACACGGATGTACGCCCACGCTGATGCCCACATCCGCATGTTGGGTGGCAATCGCCATCAGGGTGTCATGATCATCCAGATCAACCGCAACTGCCAAAAAACGATTGACCTGCGCCTGACGCGCGCGGTCGAGTGCCAGACCCAAATCCCCACCATAAGGGGTCAAATCCAAACGATTCAAATGACAATGCGAATCGGTAAACACGCTGTTTTTACACCTGTGCAGTCGCTAGTGGACGCATCATACTATAAGGTATAGGTGGGACGGCTTGATGACACATGGCCTGCCAGTAATTTTTCAATGTCTGAGCGGATTTTTTTGCCTTCATCGCCTTGAAACTGCATGCCAAAACCTGCTGGTCGATTGCCTTGCGTCCGATGGTTGACCCAAATCACTTTGCCAGTCAACGGAATTTTTTCAGTAGATTCTGGCAAGGTCACCACCACAAACACTTCTTCGCCAATCGGTAGCGTCCGATTGGTCGGCACAAACAAGCCACCGCCCAACACAAAAGGCATATAGCACGAATACAGTGTCGCCATATCTTTAATGGGATGGTTTAAAATACCACCAGCACGAGGCAGCATAAGCACTCCTTGTTGATCAATTTCTATCCATCAAGCGATCTTGATCGCCTTTACACGTGCGCCAACTGACGCAACTGTTGTAGCAAACTATCATACACCAGCCCCGCTTGCACGTTTTGGCTTTGCGCGGCCAAATCTGCCAGCACTTGATCATACAGCTGTTGCAGTGCCGCCAAACGATAATGCGCCAATAGTGGCTCATAACGTAATGGCAAAATCGCTGCCAGCCCCAACTGCTGGGCGAGCAGATCACGCAGCAACCACTGCATCATCATCAGCCACTCTGGCAAACTCAAACGCTTTTGCCATGCCGCCGATACGGCCGGTGTCGCTTGAGGGGATTGGATCACACGCAACCAATCGACCAGCCAATCGGTACATGCTTGATAGGCATTGGAGCTTGCCAAATCCAAAGCCGCCAACGGCGCACCGCCGGCCAAACCAAGCAACACCTGCGCCTCAGTGCGCGACACTTGGGCTTCATCTGCAACAAATTCTTGTGCAATCTGTGGGTCGATCCGCCCGAGTGCAATTTGCTGGACACGACTGCGGATGGTTGCCGGCAGCTGCAAGGACTGATCGGCAATCAGCAGCAACAACACCCGCTCGCTGGGTTCTTCGAGGGTTTTGAGCAAGGCATTGGCCGCTGCCATATTCATGCTTTCGGCAGGCTCAATGATCACCACCCGCCAATCTGCACTGGTTTGCTGCACAAAGGGAATCAGCGCACGGATTTGATCAATTTTGATTTGCTTACTGACTTTGCCTTTGGCATCCACCTCACGACTGATCCGCAGCAAGGCAGGATGTGTCCCTGCTTTGAGCCATGTACAGCTTTGGCAATGACCACAGGCATGATCGGTTTGACGCGCCTGACACAGCAACCACGCCACAAAACGATCAGCAAAGCGTCGTTTACCGACGCCTTGCCCACCGCTCAGCAATAGCCCGTGTGGTAAGCGATCTACACGACCGAGTAAGCGTTGCCACGCCTGACGCTGCCAAGGCAGCAGCGGCTCAAAATGCAGATTGGCGACTGATCCTGCAACAGATTCATCATCGGCATGGCGACTCATGTTTAGGCAAACACCGCCGGATCAAGCGCACGCAGACGTGCCAAGTCCTCGGGCGTATCCACACCCGGTGGCAAAGAGACCAAAGCTGGCGCAATCGCAATCCGCTGACCATTTTCGAGGACACGCAGTTGCTCTAAGCTTTCGAGTGTTTCGAGTACACCCATCGGCCATGTCACAAAATCTTGCAACAACGCCACACGATAGGCATATAGCCCCAAATGGCGCATTGCGGCACTCGGCACATGCCCCACACCTTGTGCAAAGCCATCCCGATCAAAAGGCACTGTCGCGCGGCTAAAATACAAGGCTTCTTGCTGATTGGTGGTCACCACCTTGACAATTGAGCTACGGGTAAATTCATCGACGTGACTGATTGGCTCACACAAGGTCGCCATTGCACAGTTGGGTTTGTTGACCAACAATTCAGCCACTTGCTCGACGAGCACGGAGGGCAACAACGGCTCATCGCCTTGCACATTCACCACAATATCGTCACGCCCCCAGCCGCGCAGACGCGCCACTTCAGACAAGCGATCGGTGCCTGATGGATGGGATTTGTCGGTCATCACCACCTCGACGCCGGCCTGACGGCACACCTCAGCAATCCGATCATCATCAGTTGCCACACACAGATCATCAATGCCGCGCACTTTGCGCGCTTGATCCACCACGCGCAGCACCATTGGTTTGCCATGAATATCTAACAACGGCTTACCCGGTAAGCGTGAGCTGGCATAACGTGCAGGAATCACCACATGACGCATAATTGATCCTCAAGATGGATGTTGTGTGAGTGGGGGCAACACCCCCAAATCCTGCAACTGTTGTTGCAGTAAGGTATAGCATGCCGGCGAGAGCTGCGCACAGACGGGCAGCACCCAAAAGGGTTGGGTAAAGGCCGCCCATTTCACCGCATCTTTGGCGGTGGTGATCACAGGCAGACCATCAGCAAATTGTATATCTTGTGCCTGATAGGCATGATGATCGTCAAATGGATGCTCAATCAGCACAAATCCCAAGGCCTGTAGGGTGCGAAAAAACCGACTGGGATCGCCAATCCCTGCTACCGCATGTACCGTTTGCCCTGCCACCGGTGTAACCGCATTTGCAGGTTGATGGTAGCCTTGCAAGGCTTGGGCAGCGAGTTGCATCTGATATGGGCTTGATGACGCGCCATGCTCAATCACGGTTGCGGTCTGCAACCGACTCGCAGGCTCGCGCAATAATCCTGCGGGTAATAGCCAACCATTGCCCACGCCATAACGGGTGTCTAGCACAATCCATTCCAGATCGCGTGCCATCGCCCAATGTTGTAGGCCATCATCGCTCAAAATCAAATCGACGGTATACTGCGCCAGCAAGCACTCAATCGCGGCTTGACGCTTGGGCGCAACTGCAACCGGCACTTGGGTTTGGCTGGCAATCAACACCGGTTCATCGCCACAGCGGCTCGGATCATCGTGCGCAGCCACCATGCGCGGAAACTCACCCGTCCCGCCATAGCCCCGACTAATCACCCCCACGCGCAGTCCACAGTCTTGCTGTAAAAACCGCACCAATTCGATGATCAACGGCGTTTTGCCACTGCCGCCCACGGTGATATTACCAATCACCATGATGGGGACAGGCGCACGATACACGGGTTTTTGCCCCGACTGATATTGCGCCCGTTGCCGCGCACTCACCCAACCATATAGCCACGCCAAGGGCTTGAGCAGCACCAGCCACGGTGCTTGCTGTCGCCATGCGTTGGGCAGTGCTTGTTTGAGTCCCATGTTTAGACCGGCAAATCTTCGTCAAAGTTGCGTTGATGCAACTGCGCGTACAATCCACCTTTTTCCATCAAGGTCGCGTGATTGCCACACTCCATGATGCGCCCCTGATCCATCACCACAATCACATCAGCTTGCTCAATAGTCGATAAACGATGCGCAATCACAATCGTGGTACGCTTTTTCATTTCACGGCCTAAGGCTTCTTGGATGTAGTGCTCTGATTCGTTGTCGAGTGCGCTGGTGGCTTCATCCAAAATCAAAATCGGTGCGTCTTTGAGTAACGCACGCGCAATGGCCACCCGTTGACGTTGCCCACCCGAGAGCGACTGCCCGTTGGGGCTCAGCATCGTATCGTAGCCTTGTGGCATCTCTGCAATAAAATGGTCGATATAGGCCGCTTGCGCCGCAGCTTGTACTTCGGCATCAGTTTTGTCGGCCAGCTGACCATAGGCGATATTGTTACGCACACTGCCTTCAAACAGCACCACTTGCTGATTGACCACGGCAATTTGGCGGCGCAAGCAGTCTAGCTTGAGGTCAGTAATGGGGACATCATCCAAACGGATCACCCCACGACTCACCTCCTGCAATCGCATCAACAGATTCACCAGCGTGGTTTTTCCTGCGCCACTACGCCCCACCAACGCGACGGTTTGACCGGCTTGGATATCCAAATCAAATCCACTGAGTGCCGTAGTGCCATCGGGATAGGCAAAGCCAACCTGTTCAAAACGAATCCGTCCGGTCAGGGGCTGATCGATCGTACCGGTATCGGCTTCGGCAGGCGTATCAATCAGCTCAAACACTGATTGCGCTGCGGCCAAACCACGTTGGACTTTTTCATTGACTTCGGTCAGCGCCCGCACCGGCTTACTGAGCAAGCCCGCCGCAGCGATGTACGAAATAAACTCACCTGCACTGATATCGCCCAAGATTTCAGGACGCAGTGCCAACCACACCACCACCGACATCGCCATCGCCATCAGCAGCTGTACTACTGGCGTGTTGATGCTACTGGTAATGACGATTTTCAGACCCTGTTTGAGGTTACGCTGTGAGGCTTGCTCAAAGCGCTGATGCTCATACGCTTGACCACCAAAATTTTTGACCACCTGATAGCCACCAATCACTTCGGTGACAATATGGCTGACATCCCCCATCGAGCTTTGCACTTGATTAGACAGTTTGCGAAAGCGTTTACTGGCATTTTTGACAATCAGGCCAATCAGCGGAATCACCACCAACAAGGTCAGCGATAAGCGCCAATTGCTATAAAACAAATAACCCAGCAAGCTGATCACCACCAAGCCATCACGCAATAAGGTTTTGAGTGACTCGGTCGATGCCGCAGTGACCTGCTCGACATTAAAAATAATTTTGGCCGACAAATGCCCGCTGGCATTGTTGAGAAAAAAACTCGACGGCAGTTTGAGAATCTGGTCAAACACCTGCACGCGCAAGCGATAGACCAAATTGCGCGAAATCACCGCGCTAAAATAATTACCCAAAAATGTCCCTGCACCCCGCGCAATAAACAGCCCCACAATTAAAAAGGGAAACCAATTCATATGCTCGCGATTTTGATGGGTAATCGCATCAATAATAAACTGCATCAGCTTGGCAACCGCGACTTCCGTCGCCGCATTGAGGGCAAATCCAGCCACCACCAATCCAATCGCCCACCAATAGGGTTTGAGATAACTGATCAGGCGGATATACACCGCAAAGCTTGAGGGTTGAGACACTTAGCGACGATCTCCAGCAGGAATACGCGTACTGATATTGATATTCACAACGCCCAATTTGCCCGCCACATCCATCACCCGCACCACAGATTGATGATTGGCTTTGCCATCGGCGGCAATCACCAGTGGACGCTGCCGATCATCACCACTGGCCTGACGAATCGCGCTAGTCAGCTCCGCCTCACTGGTGCCAGTCAAGGCTTGCCCATTGACTTGATACTGACCGTCAGCCGTAACGGTGACTTCGATGCGCTTGGCCTGCTCGGCTTGCGGCACACCGGTGGCTTGCGGCAAGACCAAATTGAGCCGACTGTATTTGTTGAAGGTGGTGGACAACAGCAAAAACACCACCAAAAACAACAGACAATCAATCATCGGGGTGAGATTCAGCTCAATCTGATCCACTTTGGGTTTGCGGAATTTCATGACCGCACCTTAAGAAATCAAATCAGCAGTGGCATCCGACAGCACCGTGCTGCTGCGCACATGCGGCGCAGTACCCGGCCCGAGCAAGGCTTGGGTCAGCAAGGTGGCTTGCTCTTCCATCTCGACGGCAATGTCTAGCACTTTACGCTGAAAATACCGATAGGCTGCCAACGCCGGAATCGCCACCACCATCCCTGCGGCGGTGGTGATCAAGGCTTGTGAAATGCCACTCGCCAGCATGGCAGGATCAGTCATGCCACCGGCATTGACCGCCAAAAATGACTCGATAATCCCAAGTACCGTGCCGAGCAAACCCAGTAGTGGTGAAATATTCCCCACGGTGCCGAGCAAATTGAGGTTTTTTTCAAGACGATGAATATGGCTGCTGGCACGACTTTGCATTTGCATGGTCATGTATTCCAGACCACCACTGGCATGCAGTACACCGGTTGCCAAAATATCTCCCAGTGGGCTGGCGTGTTGAATTTGCCGCAAATATTGCTCATCGACCCGCCCTTGATCCAAACGGGTGGTCAGCTCATGTGCCAAACCAGCAGGGACAATCTGCCCACGACGCAAGCGGTAACCGCGCTCTAACATAATCACCAGCGCCATGATGGAACACAGCACAATCGGTGCCATCAACCAACCACCAGCCTTGACCAACTCCCACATCTTGCCCCGCTCCTATCTTGTTGTTATGTCCGATCAATGATCGCCAAAATCCCATCAAGCTCATCCAACGAATGATAGCGAATGGTCATCCGTCCACGGCCTTGATCATTGTGTTCAATCTCGACCGCCGCACCAAAGCGATCAGATAAGCGACGGCTCAGTTGCTCAATATCCGGCAATACCGCACGCTCAGGCTTGGGCGCGGGCGGATTGACAATATCGCGGATCAACTGCTCTGTTTGGCGTACCGACAAACCGCGTGCCACCACCTGTTTGCCCGTTTCGACCTGATGCTGTCCTGACAAAGCCAGCAATGCCCGCGCATGCCCCATATCCAGATCACCATGATCAAGTAGGGTTTTGACTTCTTCTTCAAGACTCATCAAGCGCAGCAAATTCGACACGGTCGCCCGCGCCTTGCCCACCGCATCGGCGATTTCTTGATGGCTCATGCCAAATTCATCATGAAAACGTTGCAGCGCATGCGCTTGTTCCATCGGTGACAAGTCTTCGCGCTGGATGTTTTCGATCAGTGCCAATGCAATCGCCAATTCATCCGGCAAATCACGCACAATCGCAGGGATGGTGGTGAGACCCGCCAAGCGTGCTGCACGCCAACGCCGTTCACCCGCCACAATCTCATAGCGGCTGCCATCACCACC
>CALFYA010000289.1 GCA_937952925.1 uncultured Moraxellaceae bacterium | reverse complement strand
CCCGACGGTCTTGGGTCAGTTGATCCAACGACAATTGACCCGCAGATTGATAAATCTGTTGATTCATCCACGCATTGTAATCGGCCATCAAATGAAAATAGTGGTGTGTGGGTATGCTGTTCATGATTGTTCTCTAAAACAACAGCGCGAATTTTTCGCGCTGTCGTGTTTGTTCGATCAAGGGTTATAGCATGAATTGCTGCTTAACAGAACGACAGTGCACCATAACAATTGGGGATATCAACACCAGCATCAACATCCACGGGTGGTAGGATAATCGGCAAACTGATGGACACCTGCAGATCAGTACTGTTGGCAGCGATGGTCACTCGAGTGGGATTGGCGATGATGTTGTCGAGCGCAGGTGCATTGTTGCCGACCAGTTTATTGACCTGTCTGAACTCACACTTGATGTCTGTGGCGGTCACACGGACACGGCTATAGCCTTGGGCATCAGTATTCACATATTTCAGCCACGGGTTGCTATTGAGATTGGCAAGCTGTTGCGCCAGCGGCAGTAACTGGTTTTGCACGGCTGGACTCGACTTGAGACCCAGCAACACTGCTCTGACCGTTGCATCAAGCTGGACTTCGGGGATGCCTTTGGCGGCAAGGGCAGTGCGGATATTGACCGCCATACCAGCCACCAAGCTATCGAGCAGGATAGGGGCAGCGGCACCCAAGGTGTGATTGAGCAGATTAACGTCAATTGAAATGCTCAAGCCTTCTGCCACCGGAATGGTGAGCGGGAAGTAGATCAGTGTAGACAGGTTTTCAGACAAGCTGCCGACTGCATCTTTGAGGTAGCTAAAGAACGAATCTGAACTGACCCCTGCGGTGACCAAATCCACCATGACCGGCGTGGGCGTAGCTGCGGCGTAGTCATCCATCACTTGACCGGCAAAGAACGAATGAATATCGCCGGTAAAGGCCACCACGTTTTTGATATTGTTGTCCTTGAGGTGCTTCATCAGGGCTTTGCGTTCGGCGTTGTAGCCATCCCATTGATCGGCGTTGAGCAAGAATTTTTGGAAAAATGGCGCAAGTGCCTCGGCTTGACCGGCAGCAATCACAAAGCTTGAAGCGGCTTTATTGGCGATCACATCGGGTTTGATATAACCAAAGGCGATGGTTTGAGCACCGACATTGATCTGTGTGTCTTGAGCGGCACCTTGTGTCGCCACTGCCGCCACTTGATTGAAGGTGGCAACTGCAATCTGGGTTTGTGCGGCATTTAGGCCAGCACCTGTTGCGGCAGCTGCCACATCGCCACCCGTCGCCGCCGCAGTGGCAATCGCCACGCCCGCAGCACCCGCAACGCTATTGCTCGCGCCAGCTGCCGCTGCGGCCACAATGGTTGCTGCAACGATGGCATTTTCACCGGTCAGGGGCAGGGTATTGGCGATATTGGTATACAACTGGGTGATCGACTTGAGTGCGAGTAAGGTGGCAATCGCGTTGGTGCCATCAATCCCCATTTTGAGCAAGGAGACTTCATTGCCCCACAGCTTCCATGTGGCGGTCGAGCTTTTCATCTTGCTTTTCCACCATTCGCGCTGCTCACTGCCCAAGATCGACACATACAGCAGTGGATCAGTGCTCGGCGCTTTGGCAATTTTAAATTGTTCGAGTTGGTTGAACGAGGTTTCGGGCACCATATAGCGGCTACCAATCCGACCCAAGGGTTGGTTGGTGCTGGGGTTGAGGGCGGTTTCGGGGATGACGTGGTCGCTACGGTACAAACGCTCATCGGTCATGATCAGGTGCGCGAGCGTGCCAAATTGCAAGTCACGATACAGTTTGACGTTGTTAAACGCGCTTGCGGCGCTGTTGTCAAACATGATGTCGGCAGGCATAAACTCATACCATGCTTGGTTGGCTTGGCGGCGGCGCATCCCTTGCATCAGGTTGTCGTCGCTATAGGTTTCACTCGCCATCCAGCAGTCGTCTGAAAACTCATGGTCATCCCAGACCGCGACCATCGCAAAGCGTTCGTGTACCGCTTGAATCCGTGCATCGGTACGGTATTTTTTATACAAATACCGATAGTCGGTCAGTTCATTGGCGTACTTGCCAGCCGCTTCACCGAGTGAAGCACCTTTGGGCAAGGTCAGACCATCATGGCGTGATTCGGCGACACCGGTTTGGAAGTCTGCGCCGACGGTTTCGTAGATGTAATCACCCAAGTGGATAAAAAAGTCGAGCGATTCGGTTTTGAGTTGCTCGTACACGCCCCAATGGTTGATGCTCCAGTCTTGGCAGGTCAGTACCGCAAAATCAAGCTGTGTGGGGGTGGCGGTGGCGGCAGGTGCCGTCTTAAAGCGCCCTACCTTGGATCGGGCAGTGCCTGCAACAAACTGATAGTAATAAGTCGTGGCAGGGTTTAGGCCAGTCACTTTTTGCCGCACGGTGTGGTCGTGATCAACCAAGGCATTGATCCGGTCGTTGAGCACGAGTGTACCGGTCAGTGCGGTGTTGCTATCGAGCGCCGCGCTGTTGTCGGCAGCAGTGACTTGTAGACGGATGGATACGCTCGCGGCATTGCTGCTTTGCACGTTGTCGGCGCTGGTCGGGACAACGCGAGTCCACAGAATCACCGAGTCGGCGCGCGGATCACCCGACGCAATACTTTGTGGGAATTTCCAATCCGCGCCGGTCGCTTCCGGCGCGAGGGGCACACTGGGGTTGCTGTCGGAAAATTCTTCATCGTTGTTACAACCGACCAAGCCCGTTGCAGCCACGGAAAGTCCAATAAATCCGGTTGATTGCAAAAATTTGCGGCGATTAAACGAGTCTGACATGTGAAACCTCATCAAGTTGTTGTGATGCTATCAACGAATCCAGTTGATCTATCGCATGATATGCCGTCAGCCTTGTCCGACTGTCAAGCCGTTTCAGGTATCAAACGATACACCGTTCACATGGCGGACTGATGACCAATTGTGACATCCAAGGGCTATGGCAAGATTTTGCCATCAAGAACGGCGTGTTTTGCGATTGAATCCGCTACACTACGCGCCAATCCAATCAGTGGAACGCTTGCCATGCACCATTCGGCTTTGCATTCACCAAGCCAGATTCAATTGAATGCCCAAGGTGATTTGCGGCACTTCATTAGTATCGAAGGCTTATCTTGCGATCATTTGACTCAGATTTTGGAAAAAGCCGAAACCTTTTTGGGTGAAAACGGTCAAATCCTCAATCAGCCGTTGCTCGACGGTCGCACGGTGATGAATCTGTTTTTTGAGCCATCGACACGCACCCGCACCACCTTTGAAGTGGCCGCCAAGCGCCTGTCAGCCAATGTGCTCAATATAGACATGCAACAGTCGAGTACCAAAAAAGGCGAAACCCTGCGCGATACGCTGTGGAATCTTGAAGCGATGGCGGCGGATATTTTTGTGATTCGTCATTCGTCGTCGGGTGCAGCGCATTTTATGGCGAGCACCGTGTGTCCGCAGGTGGCGATCATCAATGGTGGCGATGGCCGGCATTCGCACCCCACGCAAGGCATGCTCGATATGCTGACAATTCGTCGTCATGCGGGGCGTCCGTTTGCGGAGCTGACGGTGGCGATTATTGGCGATATCAAACACTCACGGGTGGCACGCTCAGACATCCAAGCGCTACAGACCTTGGGTGCCAAAGAAATCCGTGTGATTGGCCCTCGGACGCTGCTGCCCAAAGGCATTGAAGAGTTTGGTGTCAAGGTCTATCAAGACATGGACAAAGGCGTCGAAGGCTGCGATGTGCTGATTGCGCTACGCATCCAAAATGAGCGGATTGGCTCACCACTGCTGGCTTCGAGTGAAGAATTTTATAAATTGTATGGCTTGACCGAAGCGCGGGTTCAACGCGCCAATCCCAATGCACTGGTCATGCACCCCGGCCCAATGAATCGGGGGGTGGAGATTGCATCGAGTGTGGCAGACGGCCCGCAGTCGTTGATTTTAAAACAAGTGAACTATGGCATTGCTGTGCGGATGGCGGTGCTGGCGATGACCATGCAAGGACAGTTGGCTGGACGTGAGGGTTGGGTATGATTCAGATCAATCAAGTCCGTGTGCTAGATCCGGTCAGCGGCGAAGATCAAATCACCACCGTGTGGATTAAGCAAGGTCAGCGCGTGGCAGCGCCCGAACATGCTACCCAAATCAGTGAAGTGATCGATGGACAAGGCCAATGGCTGATGCCTGCCTTGGTCGATCTATGTGCACGTTTGCGTGAACCGGGTCAGCAACAACATGGCACCCTCAAAAGCGAAGGGCAGGCCGCGCGCGCCAACGGCGTGCTGCATGTGGTGATCCCGCCCGATACCAAGCCGGTGCTGGAAAATGGCGCGTTGCTGCAAGGCTTACGCCAACGCGCCCTCGATGATGGTGGCATTCATTTGCATATCATTGGGGCATTGACCAAAGGACTCGATGGCAATCAACCGGCCAACTTGGCTGGACTCAAGCAAGGCGGCTGTATTGCGGTCAGCAATGCCCGCGCCGCATTTGCCAATGATGATGTGTTGCTGCGTAGCCTTGAATACGCTGCCACACTCGGGCTGACGGTGTTTTTCTATCCTGAAGAAGCCAGCCTTGCCAAAGATGGCTGTGTGCATGATGGCTTCATGGCTTCACGGCAAGGGTTGACCGGTATTCCTGAGATTGCCGAAACCGTGGCGCTCGCCAAGCAAATCTTGATGGTGGAAGAAACTGGCGTGCGTGCCCATTTTAGTCAGTTGTCGAGTGGTGCATCGGTCGAGTTGATCCGGATTGCCAAGGCTCGCGGCTTACCGGTCACGGCGGATGTGGCGATGCACCA
>CALFYA010000288.1 GCA_937952925.1 uncultured Moraxellaceae bacterium | reverse complement strand
TTTGTTCGACGTCGTCTTTATCAAATTGACTGACCCGTGCGCCTTCTTCGTCGCAATAGACCGCAGAGAAGTCGGTGATTTTACCTGGTGCAATCAGCACGCCACCGGCATGCTTACCGACGTTACGGGTGATGCCTTCGAGCTTGAGCGCCATCTCCCAGATTTCGGCGGCGTCTTCTTGGTCGTTGTTGTTGGGATTGGTGATGATGTCTTTGAGCTGTGGCTCTTCGTTTAAGGCTTCTTCCAGCGAAATACCCGGTGTCTTGGGGATTAGTTTGGAGATCCGATCAGCCAAACCATAGGATTTGCCTTGTACTCGTGCCACATCACGCACCACCGCTTTGGCAGCCATGGTGCCAAAGGTGATGATTTGCGAGACCGCTTCGCGGCCATATTTTTGTGCCACATAGTCGATCACCCGATCCCGACCAGCAATACAAAAATCCACGTCGAAGTCGGGCATCGAGACCCGTTCGGGGTTCAAAAACCGCTCAAACAGCAAATCATAGGCGAGGGGGTCTAGATCGGTGATTTTGAGGCTATAGGCCACCAAAGAGCCTGCACCCGAACCACGCCCCGGCCCGACCGGTACGCCATTGTTTTTTGCCCACTGAATAAAATCCATCACGATCAAGAAATAACCGGGAAAGCCCATTTGATTGATGGTATTGATTTCAAATTGTAGGCGTTCGTCGTAGGGCTTACGAATCTCAGGCCAATCGTCCCCCCGTTCGGGGTAGAGGTCGCGTAGTCGTTCTTCTAATCCTTGCTCTGAGCGCTCGGCAAAGTAACGTGCGATGTCGTAGCCTTCGGGCACCGGAAAATCTGGTAGGTAGTTTTTGCCCAAGGTCAGGGTGACAGAGCAACGGCGGGCAATCTCAATGGTGTTTTCAATGGCGCTGGGGATGTCGGCAAACAGCTCAATCATCTGCGCTTGGGTTTTGAAATATTGCTCAGCTGAATACAGCTTGGGGCGTTTGTCATCGCCCAAGACATAACCGCTGGAGATACACACCCTCGCTTCGTGGGCTTCAAAATCCTCAGCGGTCATAAAGCGCACATCATTGTGTGCGACGACAGGCACTTGGGCGCGTTCGGCCAAATCGAGCGCATGCTCGATATAATCATCTTCGCCGCCACGATGTGTGCGGGTCAGTCCCAAATACACGCGGTCGCCAAACACCGCTTGCCATTCGGCCAAGATCGGTTCGGCTTTTTCGGGCGTTGCACCTGTGAGGGCAAGCCCCACATCACTTGACGCCCCCAACACGACAATCAAGCCGTCATGTTTGGCAAAAATCCAGTCACGCTCAATGAGCGGCGTGCCAAGTTTTAGGCCATCGGTAAAACCCTGCGACACGATTTCGGTGAGGTGACGCCAGCCGGTTTGGTTCATGGCATACAGCATCACACGCTGTTTGTCGTCGCCCACACGAACATCACTGCCCAAGATCGGTTTGATGCCTTTACCCAAACAGGTTTTATAAAATTTGACGGCTGCATACAAGTTGGAGAGATCGGTCAGTGCCAAGGCGGGCATTTGATCTTTGGCAGCAGCTTTGCTGAGATCGCCAATGCGGACAATCGAGTCGATGACTGAGAATTCGCTGTGAATGCCAAGATGAATAAAGTGCATGATGCCCTCCGTGACCGGATCGACATCATAGCATTTGTCGATCGGCTTAGGCGAAGGACGTGATGCGGTGAGTCTGCAATTGTCGTGCTGGTCGCAGGGTTTGTTGAAGTTTCAGCCGAGCAACGCGGCTCATGCATGACATGTCAACAGACCCTAGACTTGAGTGATGCAAAACACCGCATAAGCCAACAAGCCGATCAATAAGCTGGTATAAAACCACCATTGTCGTCGTGATGGGAGACTCAAGATAGAGTCGGACAGACAATAAAACGTGTATAAATCGCCAAAGCCTTGGGTGTGATGTTGCTCTTGCCAGCGTGTTTTGCAGATGGGGCATTGATAGGTGGTGAGTTGTTGGTGTTGGTCGAGATCAATCTGTATCCAATGCTGTAATTTGGGGTCTTGTGGAGCAGGCATATACTGTGCGCCGAAACAATGGGGTAGGCGTGCACAACTGCACTGTTTAGCATTCTTCCTCATCATGATTATCCTCGTTCCAGCGAATCGCGCGCTGACAAGTGTTGATATCAAAGCCCCGATATTGCAAGAATCGTACCTGTCTTGCTTGTTCTTTGGGGTCGGTGGGCAGTGTAGCACCAAATTTCTTTTGACGTAATGCGCTTGCCAAGGCCAACCAATCGGTTTGCTGTATGTCAGGTTCGGCAAGCTGGTGATCTACCGCGTGTTGTTTGAGATCTTGTTTGAGACGAGCAGGCCCGCGACCTTTACGGATATTGGCACGCACCAGCATGTGTGCCATGCGCTCATCACTTTGGTACTGGCGATCGACCAATTCGTCCACGAGGGTTGCAACCTGTTCGGCGGGTGCGCCGGTTTCAAGGAGTTTATCGGTGAGGGCTTGGCGTGACCACTCACGGCGGGCAAGCAGGGCAAATGCAAGACTGCGTAAGCGTGCTGGTGACGGGGGAGCAGCGGGTGGATTGGATGGAGAGGTTTTTTTAAAGCTCATCGAGAACCTCACCAACGCCTGCTTTGCAGCAAAGCAGGCGTTGCGTTGATTTAGGCTTCTTCAGGTGCGTCTAAAGCGGCTTCCGCCAACTCCTCAGCGGTTGCGGGAGCATCTTCACCTTTGACCAGCAAGCGACGACGGATTTCGGCTTCGATTTCTTCGGCCACTGCTGGATTTTCTTCCAGATAGCGCACCGCGTTGTTTTTGCCCTGACCGATTTTGCTGCCTTGGTAGGCATACCATGCACCGGATTTTTGCACGATGTCTTGGGCAGCCGCCAAATCGATCACTTCGCCCAAGCGGTTGGTGCCTTGACCATACATGATCTGGAACAGTGCTTCGCGGAATGGGGGAGCGACTTTGTTTTTGACCACTTTGACTTTGGTTTCGGAGCCGACAATTTCTTCGCCGTCTTTGATCTGACCAATACGGCGGATGTCCAGACGCACCGAGGCGTAGAATTTGAGCGCGTTACCGCCAGTGGTGGTTTCGGGGCTACCAAACATCACGCCAATCTTCATGCGGATTTGGTTGATAAAAACCACCATACAGTTGGAGCGTTTGGCATTACCGGTGATTTTACGCAGCGCTTGGCTCATCAAGCGTGCTTGTAGGCCAACGTGTGAATCGCCCATTTCGCCTTCAATTTCGGCGCGTGGGGTGAGGGCAGCGACCGAATCGACCACGATCACATCAATCGCGCCAGAGCGTACCAGCATGTCGGCAATTTCAAGCGCTTGTTCGCCGTTGTCGGGCTGTGATACCAGTAGATCATCGACATTGACGCCAAGCTTACGTGCATAGATTGGATCAAGCGCGTGTTCAGCATCAATAAACGCCGCTGTGCCCCCATTTTTTTGACACTCAGCAATCACTTGCAAGGTCATGGTGGTTTTACCCGACGATTCAGGGCCATAGATTTCGACAATCCGGCCTTTGGGCAAGCCGCCAATCCCTAGTGCGATATCTAGACCGAGTGAACCGGTCGAGACGGCTTCAATGGCTTGGGTGGCGCTGGCATCACCCAAACGCATCACGGTGTTTTTGCCAAACTGCTTCTCAATCTGGGACAGAGCCGCCGCAAGGGCTTTGCTTTTGTTCTCGTTCATCATAAACCTCAATAAATCCGTTGTTTAGCTGAAAATGCTAGGCCAGAAAGACGGGGAAGACCGTTTTGCTGAAGCTATAGTGTCAAAAAAAATCGGGTGTGGATAGGGGCAAAATAGGGCTGTGCGACATGAATTGTCGCAGGTTGATGAGTTAAAATCCTTCATCGTCGCTGCTATAACGTGCACGGCTTTGCTCTGTATTGTCGCGCTGAAACCGGTGAATCTGCCGACGATCACGTTTGCTGGGGCGATGCTCAGGGCGTGCCAGATTAGACAATTTGCGATGGGCAGCGATCAGCTCGCGCTTGGCAATACTTTCGGCCTTTTCATCATACAGTTGTTGGGCAATCGGCGCGCCACCGCGTACCGTGGAGAGCGCTTTGACCACCACCGTTTTTTCTTCAAAGCCTTGGCGGATGGTCAACTCCATCCCCACTTTGACTTCTCGGCTGACTTTGACCCGCTCATTCATGTGGTGGACTTTGCCACCTTCAATCGCTTCTTTGGCGAGACTGCGCGTGCGAAAAAACCGCGCTGCCCACAGCCATTTGTCGATGCGCATGCCGTCGATCTCGTCATCATCTTGAGAAGAGCTTGCTCGTGCCATCCTAATCCTCGTTGTGGCTGGTGTTGAAGGCTTGATTTGGGTGAATCCGTCAAAATCAAGCCACCCGTTGACTTATAAACCTTTGAGTAAATCGGTCAAGTGATCAAGTGCTGGATAATGTGAAATAAAACGGGGCGGCTGCAAACTGTCAGGCTGGCGAATGCCGCGAATCTTCAGGCCATACTGTTGCGCGGTCATCAACACCGGTTCGCTATCATCGACCAGCAAGGTCGCGCTGGGTTCAAAATAATGCTGATCTTGTAAGGTGCTCCAAAACTCGGCTTGCTCTTTGGCAAAACCAATCTCATGGCTACACACGACTTGCTCAAAGCGGTCAGCAAGATCGGTTTTTTCCAGTTTGATATCCAGCACAATCGGGTGGGCGTTGGTGACCAGCCACAAACGCTTGCCGGCTTTGTCGAGTGCATCTAAGGTTTCATACACCCCATCACGTAGCGCAATACGGTCGCGATGGCGCATTTTGAGCGTTTCAAGGTCGATGCCGAGCGTTTGGCTCCAAAATGACAGTGAATACCAATTGAGCGTGCCTTCTTCTTGTTGGAATTTGGGGCTTAAGGTATGCAGGGCTTGGTCTTCGGGGTGCTCATTGGCCGATGCCCATGCTTGTGGTACGGCTTCACGCCAAAAGAAATTATCGAAGGCGAGGTCGAGCAATGTGCCGTCCATATCAAACATGACCAGATCAATGTCATTCCATGCAATACTCATGATTCCTCGCAAGGTAGGCTAAAATGATGGGGCAAGCGGCGTCACCGATTCCAGAGTTGCTGTTGGCGCTCGTGGATGTGATTGAACAGGCCAACCAATTGTTGGTGCGATTCTACGAAAATTCAGCGCAATTAGATATTCAGCAAAAATCAGATCAATCGCCCGTCACTGCCGCTGATCTGGCCGCGCATCATCAGATTGTGGATGCGCTGGCACAGCTCACCCCCGACATTCCGGTCTTGTCTGAAGAATCTGCTGATCACAGTGAGCGGCATCAATGGCAGCGGTTTTGGTTGCTTGATCCCTTAGATGGTACCAAGGAATTTATCAATCGCACCGATGAATTTACTGTCAATCTGGCGTTGATTGAAGATGGACAAGTGGGGTATGCCTTTATTGGTGTGCCAGTCAAAGGGCAAGTGTATGCCAGCGATGGATACAGTGCATGGCGGATTGATGAGTTTGGTTGGCAAAAACTGGTGGCAAAACCGGTGAGCGAGTCGTGGTCACTGGCGATTTCACGCGAGGCCAATAAGCAGCAAGGCGAGCGTTATCAACGCTTTTTGCAACATATCCATCAACCCCATCAATTGATCAATGCCGGTAGTGCCTACAAATTTTGCTTGATGGCGGAAGGTCAGATCGATGTGTATCCTCGTTTGCACCCGACTAGTGAGTGGGATACGGCGGCAGGGCAAGGCTTACTGCAAGTGCTGGGTGGTGGCTTGATCGATGAGCAAGGGCGTGCATTTCGCTATAACCAACGCGCACGCCTAGAAAACGGCGTGTTTGTCGCTTACCGCTGCACGGATCACCGCGAGCAAAGTCTCACGGCGATGCAAGCAGCGCTTGATTAATTAGGCTGAGCGTAGCAGGCCATGCGCACGCCGCCATTGCAAGACGGTGGTGCGTACCGACTCAAGCGAGGTGATGACGGTGACATCTTCAATCTCACGGCGGGAGTTGCGCATACAGCCGCCGCCAACCCAAATGCTCACCGACAATGGTAAGCGGAAGCGCAGCTCTTCAATAAACTCAATCGCACGATTGGATGGATACGACGCACTAAACGACAGCACCACCACATCGACTTGATGACGCATCACCGCATTGTGAATCTCACGCACGGGCATTTGCGCCCCAAACGAAATGGCGTCCACTTCATCCAAACGCAGCAGTGCTTCGACCATCAAAATGCCCAGCGTATGTTGCTCATCGGGCGCGGTGGTCAGCATGATACGTGGCTTTTGGGTGCTTGGGCGCAAATTGGTCATGGCGTGGCGCACGATGCTTTGCACTTGTTCGGTGTACAAATGCTCTTCATAAATCTCAATCAAGCCACGCATCCACGCATCGCCGACAAACGAGTTGGCGTGTTGCATCAAATCCAGCACAAAGGCTTCTAACCCCATACGGGTCAGTTGGTGATTGAGATACTGACTGACCGCATACGGATCGCGGCTTTTGAGGATGCGCAGCAGTTCTTGCTCTAGATGCGGCGGCGACTGAGTCATGGTACCCGTGCTGCTCGGTTGATGGGTGTTGACCAGTTGCTCTAGCTCCGGCACGCTCAAGCTGACAATTTTACCCGGCCGAAAGCCAGCATCGAGCAAACGGCGGATCACCCGTAGTTTGCTGACCTGCTCTGGCGCATAAATCCGATCGCCTTGCTCATCGCGCTCAGGGCATGGAAAGCCATAACGGCGTTCCCACATGCGTAAGAGTTCTTTTGAGATACCCGTTTCACGCTCTACCGCATTGATCGGGAGCATCACCTTGGGCAACACATTAGCCAGTGCGAGCGCTGCATCATCTTTCATGGTCAATCTCCAAGGCCGCGCCAGCATTGCAGGGCAAAAACGGCGGCATCATACAAGCAATGGTCAATCAAACTCTGTCAACCGATTGCCGAACTCACCGATTCAACCGATCAGTTGCATCGTGAGAATAAGGTGTACAACAAAAGCAGCATTTGTCTTGGACAAACTAGCTGTTCTGAGCGATTTTGCTCAGGATTTGTAGCTGAACGGGATAGGGCAAACGTTTGACAAACTTCAGCGCGTAGGTAAAACGTTTGGGAAAAGTGATTTCAAACTGATCCGTGGCCAGATCTTTGACCAATGCCTGTGCGGCCTGTGCAGGCGTGAGTAGGGCAGGCATGTCAAAGTCATTTTGTGCAGTCAGTGGCGTCTCGACAAAACCGGGGTTAATCACCTGTACACCAACGCCTTTGGGCTTGAGATCCACATAGAGCGATTCACACAAATTGATCAGCGCGGCTTTGGTCGGGCCATACGCCAGAGATTTGGGCAAGCCCATATAGCCCGCCACACTCGCCACAATTGCCAGATGTCCGGCTTGGCGGGTCAGCATATCCGGCAGCACCACCGACAGGCCATTGAGCACGCCGCCATAATTGGTGTTCATCATCTGTTGCATACGGATCGGATCAAGTTCCCATGCCCGCATCGGTTGATAGTCGGCGGCGCAGTGCAAATACACGTCTAGCGCACCGTACTCGGTTAGCCGGTGGTAAGCCTCTTGGAGTTGCTCAACATGATTGGTGTCTACGGGTAGCACGATGGCGCGTGGATATTGTGTCGCCAGACTGGCAAGCTTATCGGCTGAGCGTGCGCTAATGCCAACTGTCGCACCACGTTGCAACAACAGCTCAGCCGTAGCACGACCAATGCCAGTACTTGCACCAACAATCCAGACACGGCGGTCTGTCCAATCTTGAGTCTTCATGGGGTATGGCCTCGAACCTGATCGGTGCTGATTGGTTTTTGAAAAAACAGCGTGACTTGCCCCACCGGAATGCCAAATTTACGCACGGTGGCGCGGTTGATCACATGGCGTTGATCTTGGCGAAACATCACATCATCAAACTGCACATCGAGTGTGCGCTGCTTGTAGGGCAAGCGTAGGGTATAGCGCCAGTAAAAGGCTGAGCCTTGGGTACGTCCATCGGCATCACCCACCACATCAGCGGCACGCCCCATAAAGCGCCCGTTGCCCTGATCGGTGAGCGTCCATACCCGACGTTCGGTTTGCCCGTCGTCATACACAAAATGCTCATCGAGCACGCCAGTTTGACCTTGCCATGTGCCGGTCATATCAACCGTAAAGCGACGAATCACCTTGCCGCGATAATCTTGAAACTGCCCCCATGCTTGAACACGGCCATCGAAATAACCACGCAAATCAAACGCGGGCTGGGAGGGCGCAGTGGGTTTGGGCAGTGTGCTACAGCCCACCAATGACAAGCTGCCTATCACTACAAGCGTGCAAACCAGACGTGACATGATGAACCAGAGATTTGCTGCGATAATGGTATTGTATAGTACAAAAACAAAAAACAGACGCTTTTTACGTCTGTTTTTTGTAGTAGCTGGCGTCAGCCGTTAGGGCTTGTTTAAAAACAACTGATATACCGAGGTGCGATTGGTCAAAAACCCAGCTTCACAGTAGATATAATAAAAGCGCCACAGGCGAATAAATCCTTCATCAAAACCGAGAGGTCTGATTTGTGGCAAGGTCTGCTCGAATTTTTCACGCCAGAGCTTGAGGGTTCTGGCATAGTCAACACCAAAATCATCAGCGTGTTCCCAAGCCAGCCCAACGGTTTCAACTTCTTGTTTTAGGCGTGTGGGTGAGGCCAGCATGCCGCCTGGGAAAATATATTGCTGGATAAAATCAGTACTGTGCCGATAACTGTCGAAACGGGATTCATCGATGGTAATCGCCTGTATGCCAATTTTGCCGCCACGTTTGACCAGCGCCGATAATTGCGCAAAATAAGATGACCAGTAAGATTCACCCACCGCTTCAATCATCTCAATCGACACAATCGCATCAAACGGTTGCTCGGTGCGAATATCGCGATAGTCCTGATAGCGCAAATCCGCCAGATGTCCCAAGCCTTGTCGTGTCAATCGCGCCCGCGCATAGTTGAGCTGCTCTTTGGACAATGATACGCCTGTGACATGCACACCGCGTTTGGCTGCGTACTCGGCAAACCCACCCCAACCACAGCCAATCTCCAGCACGCGATCACCAGCTTTGACATTCAGCCAATCAAACAGCCGTGCGTATTTGGCAATTTGTGCGTCTTCAAGCGGCGTATCGGGGGTGGCAAACCATGCCGACGAATAGGTCATCGATGGATCAAGCCACAACTGATAAAAATCATTGCCAAGATCATAATGCGCATGGATATTTTTGGCGCTACCGCGTTTGGTGTTGCGGTTTTGCCAGTGTTTGAGGCGATAAAACAACTTGCCATACCATTTTCCCTCAAATGCGGCGGTCAAGATGGCTTCGTTGGCGAGGGCGAGTTGTAACAGCGCGAGTAGGTCACTAGAGTCTAGCCAACCCTCCCGATAGCTTTCGGCAAACCCAATATCGGCGCTTTTGGCGATTGCATCGAGCGCACGCAGATCATGAATTTGCAAATCTGCACTGATCCCTGTTTTGCTGCCACGATAATGACGGACTTCACCGTTGGGCAAGGTCAACCATAGCTCACCCGCTGCAATCTTGCTCAACAGACGCAACAACAGCGGTGTTTGTCCAAACAAAAAAACCTCTGGTTTGGCTGTCGCTTGGAGGGCACGTTGCAGATCAAACGGTTGATTCATGATGCGTTTCCTGTAAGGGTGGAGCCGGTGAGCGATGAAAGGTTGCACCCTTGTGCCATAACTTGAGTGCTTGCCAATGAATCCGCAGCACCACCATGACGCTGCTGATGCCGTAGCGCCAAAACAACTGTGCACTGTGCCGATCATCAAACGGCATACCGTGCAACGTTAGCGTGGTTTCTAAATCGGGTTGAGTGGACAAATCTTTGTCAAATAACTGATTAAAATGCGAAATCCGTATGTGTTGACGATCTTTGCCCAAATCAAACCAAAAGCGATAACCACCCTGTACCGCAAAAAATGGCGACACATGCAATTGTTTATACGCAGTCAGTGGGGTTTTGGATTCAAGCGGACGCAAATCGTCGTGACAGAGCAAATATGACAGGCGCACCCCAAAGGTATTGTTGACCTCACAGAGCACCACGCGCACCACGCCTGTGGAGTCATAGGCGACCCAAAAACTGACCGGATTAAACACAAAACCACACACCCGTGGCTGGGTGATCAACTCTAGGCGGGCAATCTCAAACGAATGGTCTAAATCGACTTGCTTGAGCTGACGATAAAACCATTGCACCAAATCCGTCTGACCATCACCATGATCGCGATCATAAAAACTAAATAGGCGAGGGCGATTGTGCCCAAGTAGCCAAGAGCTGTGCATCGGTTGGAGCAGATCACGTCGTAGCATCAGCACCGGATAGACAAACCGGTTGGCGGCATGCCCCAATCGTCGGTGCATGGTTTGACCAGAGAGCCAAGCGAGTGCTGGTCGAGTCAAGTCCGTGCCCAGAATGCTCATGACAACACCGCTGTCCAAGGAATCGGTGCGCCGAGTGCCTTGACCACCCGTAATGCGGCTTTAAGGCCATCTTCATGGAAACCATAACCCGCCCATGCACCGGCAAAGTAGCAGCGATCTAAGCCTTGAATGTCAGCGAGTTTTTGTTGTGCACGTAGCGCATCATGATCCATTTGTGGGTGTTCATACTCAAAGCGAGCCAAGATTTTGCGCGGATCAATCGGCTTGATGGGGTTGAGCGTGACCATCAGCGGGGTGCGAAACGGTAGCGGCTGCAAACGATTAAGCCAATAGGTCACCGCCACCGGTTGCTCGTCGTGTTGCTCAAGACTCGACACATAATTCCAAGACGACCACACCTTGCGATCTTTGGGCATCTGTGAGATGTCAGTGTGCAAAAACGCCTCGTTGGGGGCATAACGAATCGCTTGCAACACCTGCCGCTCGGCAGGCAGTGCGGCTTGATCAAGGATATTCAAGGTTTGATCGGTATGGCAGGCAAACACCACCAGATCGGTTTGATGGGTCACATGTCCGCTAGGCGTGGCAATCTCAAGGCGGAGATGGTCGCGATGACGGGTCAAACCGGTGACCCGATGCGATAGACGGACATCATCGAGGTGGGCAATGATTGCTTGCACATACTGACGTGACGATCCACCCACAGTTTTCCATTGAGGGCGACCACGCACGGTGAGCAGCACATGATTTTGACAAAACCGAATAAAACTAGCCGCCGGAAAATCACGGATATCTGCCACCGCGGTTGACCAAATCGCCGCGCCCATGGGTAATAAATAATAGCGTTGAAACGCTTGGCTATACCGATGGCGATCAAGCAGTGCACCAAGGGTCAAATCATCTTGTTCAGATTCGCGTAGATAATCATCGGCAAAATGCCCAAACCGCAAGATATCCGCCAGCATATGCAAAAAAGGTAATTTAAATACATTTTTCTTTTGAGCAAATACCGTACTCAAATCATCGCCAGCCCACTCAATATCACCGGTTTTGGTGGCAATCGATAACCCAAAGCTCATATCGCTATCGGGTGTTTCAATCTGAAGATGATCAAATAATGCAGTCAGATTGGGATAGGTTTTGTGGTTAAACACCAAAAATCCGGTATCGACCGGATAAGATGCCCCATCGAGTTTGACATCCACTGCATTGGAGTGACCACCAAAATAATCATTGGCCTCCAATAAAGTCACGCGATATTGCCCAGACTGCGACAACAAATAAGCACTGGCTAGGCCAGTAATGCCACTGCCGATCACGGTGATATGCTTCATTTGTACTATACAAAAAAGGACGTTGGACTGATTCTGCGTCAGATTTGGGTTGGACACAAGGGAGTTTTGTCGCGGTTTTGTGTGTGGGAAACTGCTGATAATTTGTGTGGATTGATCCAAAAGGCCACGCGGGCTAAAAGCGGCACATGTTATAGTCCATGCGTTTAGATGCCCTTTGATGCTTTGAGATTGTTTCATGGTCGAGCAATGGACGACAGATCATGTCCTCAGTCAACTGCCTGCCCCAATGTATGAGGGCTTAGCCTTATTACCAGCGCTTGAGCAGCCTCTGATTTTACTCACGCGCCATTCCATCCGCGAACGTGCTTCAGGCTTGGGACTTGCAGGCTATGATTTGCCGTTGACCCCAATCGGGCGTGAGCTGGCACGCGTATGGGGTGGTTTTCTGACTGAACAGACTCAGCGCGTGGTCACCGCTTGTGTGAGTAGCCCGATTCAGCGCTGTGTGGATACCGCTGAGCTGATGTTGATCCATCAACGCGAGCAGCACCCCATTCCTGAGATTGTACAAACCACGCTGTTGGTCGAGCCGGGTAGTTTTGTGGTGGATATCCGCCAAGCAGGCCCGTTGTTTCGCCAACATGGCCCACTGAATTTTATCAACGCATTTTTGGATGATCAGTTACCGGGCATGAAGATCCCACATCAGGGTGTGCTCGATATTTTAAAATTACTGTTTCACCATCAACCAACCACTGCACAAAGCCTGTTGTTGGCGGTGAGCCACGATACGATTTTGGCGGCGCTGTTGGCGGTGATGGCAGGGCATCGCCAAATCACATGGGCAGATTGGCCGGAGATGATGGAAGGGGTATTTTTGTGGTTTGAGGGCGCGGTGTTTGAGCAGGCGTTACTGCATTGGGTGTGGCGTGGGCAGCACTACCAACAGCCGATTTATCTGTTTGCCGACCGGCCTGATCCAAGCTTAGAGTTGTTTTTTTGACACAAAAAAGCCCGCAGTTGCGGGCTTCTTTCAATCAATGCATTAGGCTTGCAATGCTTTGATTTTGGTGTTCAGGCGGCTCTTATGACGAGCAGCTTTGTTCTTGTGGATGATGCCTTTGTCGGCCATACGATCAATCACAGGAACAGCCGCTTTGTAAGCAGCGGTAGCAGCGGCGTATTCACCAGTTGCAATCGCAGCGACGGTTTTTTTGATGTAGGTACGAACCATCGAACGCAGGCTGGCGTTGTGTTGACGTTGCTTGACGTTTTGACGCGCGCGTTTTTTGGCTTGAGCAGAGTTTGCCACTCGTGCACTCCTTGAAAAATGGGGTTAGGGGTCGGGCGTTGAGCGCCAATCTGTGCACAAGAGTTGGCAACAGATGACCGTCCGGCCCGTAAACAAGTGGCGAATTCTGCCGAGTGTCTGGCACAAAGTCAAGTCTATGGCAGGGTGGGAGTGGTCAATTGTGAGCGGAAAATGACGTGTTTGGCTCTTGGGTCAAACCCTGTGCAGTGTTAAGGTCGATGCCATCTGAGTCACTGCTGGAGATCAGACATGCCGCGTGTAGCGATTGTGATCGGTGCAACGGGTTTGGTGGGGCGTTTGTTGCTCAAAGAGCTGTCGGCCAGCCAACGTTATGCCCAAATTATTGCGGTGGCACGTCGGTATGATTTGCCCAATTTACCCAATATTGAACCGTTGATGGTGTCGGATTTTGCGCAGTTGCCAACGCTGCTTGCTGAGCTGCCGTTACAAGATGCAGATGCCTTTAGTTGTTTGGGCACCACACTGCGTCAAGCGGGTAGTAAGCCACGCTTTAAAGAAATCGACTATCACTACAACCTTGCATTTGCCCAAGCGTGCAAACAAGCGGGTGTGCGCCATTTCTTTTTATTATCAGCGACTGGCGCGGCGGCAAATAGTGCGGTGTTTTACAATCAAGTCAAAGGTGAGCTAGAGCGTGATGTGACGGCGCTGGGCTTTCCCTATTTGTCGATTTTTCAGCCGTCGTTGTTGATTGGTGAGCATGCCGATCCACGCCCTGCCGAGGCGATTGGACAGCGCTTGTTTGGTGTGGCAAAAGCCTTGATCCCATCCACGTTTGCCTATCGCCCGATTGAAGCCGCACGCGTGGCGTGTGCCATGCGGCAAGTGGCGATAGAAACAGCAGATGGCGGCGCAGTCCTTGCAAAGCCGGTCACGCTGTATTCCAATGCCAATATGCTCAAACGTACCTTGGAGATTGATTTATGGGCGTAGAACAACAACCTGCATTGGTCACCTGTGACTTACTCGATGATCATCCACAGACACAAGTGTGTTCACCCTCCATCGACGGCAAATCTTTCCGCAATTTTGGCGGACGCAAAGCCTTTGGCGGTGAAGTGGTCACGGTCAAATGCTTTGAAGACAATTCGCGAGTCAAAGAGCTGCTTGCCACTGCGGGCGAAGGCCGTGTGCTGGTGGTCGATGGCGGTGCATCGATGCGCTGTGCATTGCTGGGTGACATGATCGCCGAAAGTGCGGTACAGCATGGCTGGGCAGGGGTGATCGTGTATGGCTGTGTGCGGGATGTCGATGCACTGGCCGCACTCAATTTGGGTGTACAAGCACTCGCCTGTATCCCGCAAAAAAGCAACCGTAAAGGCGCGGGTGAAGTGGGGCTGACCTTAAATTTTGGCGGCCTGACCATTGCGTCGGGGATGTATGTGTATGCCGACAACAACGGCATCTTGGTGTCTGAACAAAAACTGATTGATCTATAAGGTGATCACGATATGAGTAATCCTGTCATCCACCAACTCAAAGTGTTGCAATCGGTCACCTCGACCATTTTGCAAGGTGGTAAAGGCGTCAGCGGCACGGCATTTCCGCAGCAACCTGCCAAGGCCATCAAACTGTACGACATGGAAGGCTGTCCATTTTGTCGTCGGGTGCGCGAAGTGTTGACCTTGCTCAATCTCGACGTGGAGATTTATCCCTGTCCCAAAAATGGCACACGCTTTCGCCCTGAAGCGATCAAGATTGCAGGCCGTGCGCAGTTTCCATTGCTGATCGACGACAATACCGGTGTGACCTTGCTTGAGTCGCAAGACATCATCGACTATTTGTTTAAGACTTATGGCAGCAGTGGTAAAACCCCACGCAAATACCAAAACCTCCCCAAAACCCCTTTGGCAGGCACTTTGGTCACGGTAGCAAGTGGCATGCGGGGCTTGCGTGCCGCCAAATCGAATGCCAATCGCGCAGCGCCAGCAGAGAAGTTGCATTTGTGGAGCTTTGAAGGCAGCCCGTACACCCGTCCGGTGCGTGAGCGCTTGTGTGAGCTTGAAGTGCCGTATGTGCTGCACAACGTCGCCAAAGAGCGCTGGCAAGATATGGGCCCTGCGGTACTGCGCTTAAAGCCCGGCCCGTATGTACCGGTCACTGGCGGCAAGCGTGAGCGTGAGCTGCCGGTGATGCAAGGTCGCATGCAAGTGCCGTATTTGGTCGATGCCAATACTGGTGTACAGATGTTTGAATCACGCGATATTTTGGATTATCTCGATAGCGCTTATGGCGGCTGATTGATGATAAGCGCCCGCTTTAGCGCAAAGCGGGCGCATTCGCATGGATGCTGCCTTAATGTTCAATCAACACTCGCACCACCCCCAAAATCAAACCAATCATACAGCCCACCACCACACCATTAATCCGAATCATGTGCAAATCGCCACCCACTTCGGACTCGATTTTGTCGATCATAAAGCGGGTATCCCACGCTTCGATTTGCTCGCGGATATAAGCAATAATCACTTCGGCATAGCGTGACGCAGCGTATTCAGCCACCAATGCAATTTCATGATTAAAGGCGCGGCGTGTCGCGTGATCTTCGATCAGTTTCAAGCTCAAACGCTGTACCAACGATTGCACATTCATGGCAATCGCAGAGCCGTTGGACTCCAAATCATCAATAATCGCTTCGCGGATTTGACCAATCACATGCATCACAAAGTGGGTCATGGTGGGGTTGTTGATCAAATCTTGTTTGACCGCTTCAAGCTGTTTGGACTCGATGGAGTGGTCATCTTCGAGTGCCACCATCCATTGCTGGATTGATTGATTAATCATCATCCGAATCGGATGCTCAGGATTGGCTTGCAGCTCACGCAAGGTACGCAAAATCCCATCAATAGTTTGTTTTTTCAGATCAAAACCCAGCAGCGCCACCCCACGCGACAAAAAGCCAATCAGTCCAGTTTCATCCAAGACTTTTTGCAAAATCATCCGTGCTTGGGTGGGATTGCGCAAAATCCACTGATCGAGCGTGTCGAGTGCAAGTTGGATCACATCGTGGTGGATTTGATTGGCAAAAATCGCTTTGAGGATTTTGGATAGCGGCTGATTGAGTGCGGTTTGATTGATCCAGTCCAGTAAGTTGGCCTGTAAAAACTGCTCAATATCTTTGTTTTGGAAAATTTTCAGCACACGTGGGGTCAGGCGTTGAAACTCATGGGTCAGTGAGCGGGCATTTTCATGCACTGACAACCACGTCACCACCGACAGCACCACATCACGCGATTCGATGGTTTGGCGCACAATATGCGGTGCCAAGAAGTTTTCTTGCACAAATCGCCCCATCGACTCCGCAATCCGTGATTTGTTGCGCGGAATAATCTCGGTGTGGTCGCGGATGATTTTGGGCGTCCAAATGTGCTTAAACGGATCGCGAAACAACACCGTGATGGCATACCAATCGGCAAGGCCGCCGACCACTCCCGCTTCAGCGCCGGTAATCAAAATATGAAACAGCAATTTGTGTTCGGGGAAAAATTGAGCCACCACCAATAAAATCAGCCATGTCAGACTCATGGCAATCAGCAGTAAGGTGGCGCGTCGACGATTGACTTGTAATGATGGAATCTCGTGCGACATCAAGCGGCTCCCAATCGATCGTGGTGTAAAGACAAGTGATGCTTTGCACAGTATCATGCCGGAGGGATTTGCGGCTTTGCCTCAAGATCGCCATATTGAAGTCAATCTGACCATAGGCTGTGCCATCACGATGAATGGCGTGGCTGCTATGATTGGGCAGACCCATCCAACGATTAACCCCTATGTGTGATGTCTATGGCTGTGCTATTGCCTGAAAAATTTGCTGATTTTGCCCAAGAATGGCGACATATTCCTGCTGGTGAGCGACGTTGGGTCGGGCAGTTGACCGGTGCATTACCCTCTGTGCTCCTGACATGGTTGGCAGAGCATCAAGATGGCTTGATTCTGATGGTGGCGCGTGATCCGGCACAGGTCAGTGTGTTTGAAGAAGAATTACAGTTTCTCGGTGTGCAGCCGCAGGTGTTTCCTGATTGGGAAACCTTGCCGTATGACCGCTTATCGCCGCATCAAGACATTATTTCTGAGCGACTCGCGCTGCTGTCCAACATGCCGACGCGTGGTGTGGTGCTGGTTGCCGCATCCACCTTGATGCAACGGGTCGCACCGCCATCGTGGTTGCTCGGTCAGCATTTTGATTTGCACAAAGGCCAACAGTTTCAGGTCGAGCGAGAGCGGCAGCGTCTGACCCGTGCGGGTTATCGTGCGGTCGAAACTGTGTTTGAAGCGGGTGAATTTGCAGTCCGTGGCAGCTTGATGGATATCTTTCCGATGGGGCAGCACACGCCAATTCGGATTGAGCTGTTTGATGATGAGATTGAGTCGCTCCGCCGTTTTGATCCCGAAACACAGCGCACCCTTGCCGATGGGCATATTGACTCGTTTCGCTTGCTGCCTGCGCGGGAGTTTCCGTTGGTCGATGGGCGAGGGACATTCCGTGCACGGTTTGCCGAATTGTTCCCAGACACCAGCCCCAAACGGATGGCACTGTATCAAGACGTCTTGAATGGCGTGGCGGCAGCTGGCCTTGAATACTATCAGCCGTTGTTTTTTGAACATGCTGAGTTTGTCGAAGGCGGTACGCTATTTGATTATTTACCGACCCAAACCCTCGTGGTGACGGATGAGCACGTCGATGATGCGCTGACTAGCTTTTGGGCGGAGTTGACTGCGCGCTATGAAGATCGTCGTCACAACGTCGATCAACCGATCTTGCCCCCCAACGAATTATTTCTCACGGTCAATGAATTATTTGGGCGGATCAAAGCGTTTGGGCGTTTGGTGCTGTCTGCCGCACCGATTCGTGAACGGGCAGGTGTGGTGAATGTGAATGCAGTCGAGCCACCACGTTTACCGATAGATCACCGTGCCACAGATCCACTGGCGACCTTGCGGGCGTGGACAGCCGATTTTTCAGGGCGGCTATTATTTGTCGCCGAAAGTGCCGGCCGCCGTGAAAGCCTCAAAGACCTATTACGTCCATTGTTTGGCGATGTGACCTTGTTTGAGGATGCGGCGAGTTTTCTGCATGCTGAAGATCGCGTGGGATTGGCGACAGCGGCGCTGGAGCGCGGTGTGCTGCTGCCCGAAAGACTCGCGATTATTGTCGAAAATCAGTTGTTTGGTCAGCGCGTGGTGCAACGTCGCCGCCGCAAAACCCAAGAAGTGTCCGAAGAATTTTTGATCAAAAGTTTAGCCGAACTCAATATCGGTGCACCGGTCGTGCATATTGATCATGGCGTGGGGCGCTATGGCGGTTTGGTCACCCTAGAGATTGACCAGCAAAGCCATGAATTTTTGCAAATCGACTACGCCGAACAAGCCAAGATTTATGTACCGGTCGCCAACTTACAACTGATCAGCCGCTATAGCGGTGGTGATCCCGATAATGCCCCCCTGCACAAACTCGGTAGCGATACATGGAACAAAGCCAAGCGCAAAGCCTTTGAGCAAATCCATGATGTTGCCGCCGAATTGCTCAACATCGAAGCGCGCCGCCAAGCCAAAGCAGGGATTAGCTTCCCACTCGACGAACATGCCTATGAGCAATTTGCGGGGCAGTTTGCGTTTGAAGAAACCCTCGATCAGCAGCATGCGATTGCCGCAACACTGCACGACATGCAGGCCAGCAAACCGATGGATCGCTTGGTGTGTGGTGACGTGGGCTTTGGTAAAACCGAAGTGGCGATGCGGGCGGCGTTTGTGGCCGTGCATGCCGGTCGTCAAGTGGCGGTGTTGGTACCGACCACCTTGCTGGCACAGCAACACTACGACAATTTCAAAGA
The DNA here is from genome assembly GCA_937952925.1 of uncultured Moraxellaceae bacterium. Lineage (GTDB taxonomy): Bacteria > Pseudomonadota > Gammaproteobacteria > Pseudomonadales > Moraxellaceae > CALFYA01. The sequence goes on along the minus strand of CALFYA010000288.1, from coordinate 4,735 downwards.
CCGCTTTGCCGATTGGCCGGTGCGCATCGAAGTGTTATCCCGCTTTGGCTCACGCAAAGAGCATCAAGCGGTGCTACAAGATTTGGCTGATGGCAAAGTCGATATCGTGATTGGCACCCACAAAATCTTGCAAGAAGGTATTGGCTTTAAACAGTTGGGGCTGATGATTGTCGATGAAGAGCACCGTTTTGGCGTGCGCGACAAAGAAAAAATTAAAGCCCTACAAGCTGATGTTGATCTCTTGACCCTGACCGCCACGCCAATTCCACGCACCCTGAATATGGCGTTTTCGGGCATGCGTGATTTATCGATCATCGCCACACCACCGGCGCGGCGTTTGGCGGTCAAAACCTTTGTGATGGAGCGTAGTACCCCGACGCTCAAAGAAGCGATCTTGCGTGAGTTGTTGCGTGGCGGGCAGGTATATTTCTTACACAATGATGTCGATAGCATCGAACGTGCCGCCCAAGAGCTGCGCGACCTGATCCCCGAAGCCCGCGTGGCGGTCGCACATGGGCAAATGCGTGAGCGCGAGCTTGAACAGGTGATGCAGTCGTTTTATCACAAACAGCACAACGTACTGGTGTGTTCGACCATCATCGAAACTGGGATTGATGTCCCCAACGCCAATACCATCATCATTGAGCGCGCCGACAAACTTGGCCTTGCTCAATTGCATCAATTGCGCGGTCGGGTCGGGCGTAGTCACCACCAAGCTTATGCCTATTTGCTGGTTCCATCGCTCAAAGCACTCAAAGGCGATGCCGAAAAACGCCTTGATGCGATCCAACGCGCGGCTGCACTTGGTGCTGGGTTTATCTTAGCCACTGAAGATCTTGAGATTCGTGGGGCAGGCGAGCTACTCGGTGAGGAGCAAAGCGGCAATATGCAAGCCGTCGGCTTTAGCTTGTATATGGAGATGCTTGAGCGCGCCACCAAAGCGATCAAAAATGGCAAAGCACCCAATTTGGATGCACCATTATCGCTCACCTCCGAAATCAACTTGCACAGTCCGGCCTTGATTCCAGACGATTATCTCAACGATGTGCATCAACGCTTGTTGGTCTACAAGCGCATCAGTGCGGTACACGATGAAACCGCGCTCAATGACATTCGGATCGAATTGATTGATCGGTTTGGCTTGTTACCGATGCCCGCCCGTCAGCTCTTTGAGATTCATCGGATGCGTCTGCGAGCAGAGCGGCTAGGGATTAGCAAAATTGACCTGAATGTGCATGGCGGTTTTATCGAGTTTGGCGCAGAAACGCCAGTGGAAGCCCGCTTGATTATTGGGTTGATCCAAGCGCAGCCGCATATGTATCGCATGGAAGGCGGACAGCGGCTCAAATTGATCAAGCAATTGCCCGACGCTGCGGCACGCGTGTTGTGTTTGGAGCAATTGTTTGATCAGTTGCTGCCCTCGCAGCACACCATCCAAATCGCTGCGGCGCAGCAGGCCGAGCGCCCCACCGTGAGCAAAGGTCGTAAGAAAAAATAAATCAACAACAGCGGCTTCATCCGTGGTTGATGGAGTCGCTTGAGCAACATAAAAGGTGTATGCTAACTATACTTTATACATAAGATTCACATTGCAACAGATCATCGACAAACTGAAACTGCACTGTCATCTCATGGTCATGTAAAAAGAGTGTACTAGATGCTGTTGAGGTTGCAGCCAAGCCATGCGGCGAGTGCAGCAAACGTCAGCAGACCCTAAAACCCACGGCAACAACATCAATTTTGCGGCATGCACTTTGCATAGCCTAGGTTGTTGCAAAACGTGAAACATGCAATTGCGGAGAAAACTCATGAAAGCACTGATCCTTCATCCAGCCTTCGAACTTGAATTTGATGATCTAGAAATCGAGTACGATATGGATGACGCCACCGAGCTGTAAGGCTCCCCCTTTGTGTAGGCAAGGTGGCTCGTCCACCTGCCAAAAAACCATTTGCCGACCCAACAGTGATAGTCCAGCGCCAAAGCCCTATGCTACTATCCACGCTTTGCGCTTACTTGCAACAGGACGTCCATGTTCAGCCTGCACCCACAACTTGCCCAAGATACCTTCTTAGTGGGCGACTTTCCGTTATCCACCTGTCGTTTGATGAACGACATGCAATTTCCTTGGTTGATCTTGATCCCGCGTGTACCGGGAATAACCGAGCTGTATGAGCTGTCAGCTCAAGACCAAGAGCAGTTTTTGCGTGAATCCAGCTGGCTGTCGAGTCAAATGGCACGAGTATTTCGTGCCGACAAAATGAATGTGGCAGCACTCGGTAATATGGTGCCACAGCTGCACTTTCATCACATTGCTCGCTATCGCAATGACTTGGTGTGGCCAAAGCCAGTGTTTGGGACACCTGCTGTCCCGTACAACAACGAGGTGTTGGCACGCATGCGTCAAACCTTGATGTTGGCACTGCGCGGTCAAGGTGATATGCCTTTTGACTGGAAAATGGATTGATCCGTCCACTTCTTCACACAAATTCTGCGCCAGTTGCTTGCATCAATCTGGCGCATTCCTATATCTTCTTTGAAGAAAACAAGCGGATACATGGATTGTAATGATCAACGTCACAGACCCCATACGCGGCACCATGCGACTGTTTGACCGACACGAGCGAGCACTGTCTTATTTGCTGCACGTGTTGATCTTGCTGGTGTGTTTACATGCGGGCGTCGTGGATGCCAAAGTCTGGTATATCATTCCAATCTTTGTGCTGATGGCGATTTTCCACACTCGCTTGTTGTGGACGTTTCATCGCAAATTTGGCGACCATCGTGCACCATTGCCCTTGTTATTGATTGATGCAGGACTTGCAGGGATTTGTATTACCCTGACCCAGTTTTCGGCCGTCCCAACCTTGACCTTTGTTGGCATGTTGATGTTGGCACTGGTGGGCGTCGGGAGTGTGGTGATCTGGGCGGTGGTGCTGCTGGCCTGCTTGGGCAGTGTATTTGCCATTTCGGCATTGCTGGGCTATCAAGGTGAAGGTCTGAGCCAAAGCCCTGTCTTACCCAGTCTTGTCTCGTTTATGAGCTTGATGACCTTGGTGTTGATGGAGTCCATCCAGTCTCGTCAGCGGGTACAGCAAGCCTTGGTGCAAGTCGAAGATGTACAAAACAAAAACACTCAACTGATGAATATTGCCAATAAAATTGCCCGTTATGCCCCAAGCCAAGTGTGGCAATCAATTGTGCGTGGTGATCGCGATGCACGCATCGAAAATAAACGTAAAAAACTCACGATTTTCTTTTCGGATATTCAAGGCTTTACTGAACTGTCTGAGACCTTGCTGCCAGATGATCTGGCGGTGATTCTCAACACTTATTTTGAGCATATGTCGGAGCTTGCCAAAAAATACGGCGGCACGATTGACAAATTTATTGGCGACGCGTTGCTGATCTTCTTTGGTGATCCCACCACTCAAGGCGCCAAAAACGACGCGATTGCCTGTGTTGAGATGGCGATTGCCATGCGCCGCGAAAACAAACTGCTGCGGCAAAAATGGAAAGCCCTCGGCTTTGATGGCTTGCATGTCCGCATGGGGATCACCACGGGGTATTGTCATGTGGGCAATTTTGGCAGCAACAGCCGGATGAGCTACACCATTATTGGCCGTGATGCCAATCTTGCGGCGCGTTTACAGACCGCCGCTGACCCCGATGAGATTCTGATTTCTAATGACACTTATTTGTTGATTCGTGATCGAATTAGCTGCCGTGAGCGTGGCACGCTACAACTCAAAGGCATTGCCAAACCGATGCAGACTTGGCAAGTGCTCGACAAATTTGAAGATACTCAAAGCTACAGTCGGCGCTGGGTCGAATATGAGCTAGACGGGTTTAACCTCCAGCTCGATATGGACGAAGTCAAGACGTATGACCGTGATCGGATCTTGCAAGCCTTGCAGCAAGTCGTACGCCATATGGATCAACAACAACCCGGTGAAGGGCGGCGTCCACCCGATCAATCCGGCTCATAGCTGGTCATTGATCGGTTCAGCCTTGAAACTTGCACAAAAAAAGAGCATCTTAGCGCTGTCGAAAAATGATGACGATTTCATGTACGACACGCATAACAACAAGCGATATGCCGACATGAATAACCACAAGGAAGAAGCCACATGTCTAAAGTTGCCTTACACAGCCCTGTTTCGATTGCCAACCGTTTATTTCTCGTATTTTTATTTGGCATGGTGGTGGTGATTGGTTGTCTGATCTTATTCAAAAAAGCGCCACTACAAGTTCAAGCTTCACCGATTGCACAGCAGGTGGTCTTGCATATCTCGCACCCCCAAGCCGCCGCGCCGACCGCAGAGATGCCACCTGTCGAGGCAGCACCTCCTGTCACGCATTAGGGGTCGTTGACATGTCATGCGTGAGCCGCGACTGAAACGTCAACAGACCCTAAGCCAATAACTTGGCAAAGAAAATTTTGATATGGTCAAGCAGGCGAGCAAAGAAGCCTGCTTCTTCGACAGGTTGCAAGGCCACGAGTGGCTGTTCACTGATGGTTTTTCCATCGAGGGTTGCCAACAATTTGCCCACCACTTGACCTTTTTGAATCGGCGCTTTGAGATCTGGATTGATGTTGATTTGAGTTTTGATTTTATCAGCCTGACCACGTGGCAGTGTCACCACCAAATGATTGGCGAGGCCGACTGAGACCTGAGCGGTTTGACCAAACCATACAGGTGTGGTGGCTAGGCTTTGACCGGCAGGTCGGATATT
>CALFYA010000287.1 GCA_937952925.1 uncultured Moraxellaceae bacterium | reverse complement strand
GACCCAGTGACTTCGTCCCTAACTTGGCACGTTTCATGATAGAGAGTCTCATGGACTGTCTATAGACCTGAAGCAAACACAACAATCGGCCTTGCTGCCGTGAGAATGATGGGCATAGCATGAATCAGAGTGTCGTTGATCTCTTAAACTCAGAGATCCCTCGCCGAACCCGCAGCCAACTCAGTCTGATTACTGCCAATCGCGCTGAGATGCAAGCGTGGCTTGCCAATTTATCCATGTTAAACGTGGGTGAAACTGCACGTCAGTTGTTTACCACGCTCAAAGAGTTGGCCGATCTTGACGTGGATGAGGCGTTACGCTACGAATTGATGGAAGCATTGCGTCCTGCACTGCACACCATCAATGCCTCACTATCCAAGCACTATATCAATCAAAATGTCCTCTTAGATGAACGTGCTGAGCGGATTGCCGACTTAGGACAACAACTACGCACTTATGCAGCCACGGTCTACCGTACCATCGCCTTGCGTGCTGCTGACCAATTGAGCAGCCAAAACTACGGCCTATTTGGCATGGGTAAAAAACGCGCCCAAATCCAACTGATTGGCAATGCCATCCATCGTGGCATCACCGAACTGACCGGCTTATTATATGAAACCCAATTGCTCTACTTGCCGACCTACAAAGGCCTTTGGCAACGCCTACATGAGCTGTTTGAACTCTCGTCAACTCTCGATCTGCGTCAGCACACGCTTGCCGACGAAAATCAAGTCTATGACAAACTCTTGACTGTGGATCAGGTGTATTTGCGTGCCATTTTCTTGGCCGTCAGCAACACCAACAAACTGCGTCAAACCGAAATCAAAAAAATCTTTCAATTTAGCGAACTGTGGGTACCTTTAACCATCATCTCACAGCGCCCAAGTGGTCATGATTTGTTTTTGGTTGACCCTACCAATGACGCCCCGCCCATGTATATCACCAAATACAGTGAGCTGAGTCCCAAAACTTACTACATCGATGTCCGCCAGCTGCTCAGCCACTTTGAAAACCTGACCTCAAGCGAACCACAATTGCTCAATCGAGCCGAAGGCTCTTTGCTGTCTGGCTCACTCAAATATCACCTGATTCTGACCTTTACTGCCCCGCTCGAACGCTCGTATGCACGGCACCCCTACAACGGTGTACTGGATATTTCGCTGGGTTTGATTGGCTCGCACTATCAATTGGCTGACCAAAAAAGCTTTGAAGATGTGATTGAGCAAAGCAGCACAGCCACCCTCATTGATAGCAACTCGATGCGTAGCTTGAGCTTAAGTAGTGCAGATTATGACATCAGTTATACTCCGCAAGACGAACAAACTCGCACAGAAGCCATGCGAGAACATCAAGAAACCTACCGCTGTGATATTGTCAACATTAGCCCTGGCGGATATTGTGTGCGCTGGAGCGGCAAAACACCCAGCGTCCTACGCACGGGTGAGTTGATCACGGTGCGTGAGCCCACCGATAAATCTTGGCATGTTGGCTTGATTCGCTGGGTCAAACAAAACCCCACCGAAGGTGCCGAATTTGGCCTTGAGATTCTCTCACCGCGTGGCAAATCTTGTGGTGCTCGGGTGTTGCGCAAGGATGGCGAGGCGACTGAATATATGCGCGCCTTATTGCTGCCCGAAATGAAAAACCTCAATCGTCCAGCCACGATCATTACGCCGATTTTGGCGTTTAAAGTCGGCTACCGAATTTTGATTCGTCTTGGACGTGAAGAAGTGAAAGCCCAGCTCACCCGTGAGTTGATGGTGACGCAAAGCTTTAGCCAATTTGAATTTGTGATTTTACGTAAGGATACACCGCGTGCTGCCCCAACCACCTCTGAACGGCAAACCTTGTCGATTAGCAAAGATGACGCTTACGAAGAAGTTTGGCACACCTTATGATGCTGTGTTGTTATTAAGCCCCAATCAAGGTTGCCACTCATGAGTACAAAAAGCGAAAACCTGCGCTTGTTGGTCATTGACGATGAGCAACTCACGGCCGAGTCACTCACCGATATTCTCAAACAGCAAGGTGTGCCGACGCGGATGCACTTGCTTGATGACCGTGAAGAACTGACCAAATCGATGCGTCAAGCGTGGGATTTGGTGCTGTTTGGCAACGCCTATGACTTATCCTATCAAGACGTGATTGGGGTGATTCGTTCGGCGGGCAAAGATCTCCCCATGATTATCATGCCCCCCATTGTTGCTGATATGGCAACCATCAATGATGATGACGATACTGATCAGTTTATGGCACAAGCCTTACAGGCCGGTGCTGTCGATGTGGTACATCGGTCGCGCAAGACCCACTTGGTCGCCAGCATCCGCCGTGAATTGCGTAATCTCATGCATCGTCGCTCCCAACGTGACCTTGAGTCGATGCTTGCCGAAGCGGAGCGCCGCGCCCAATTACTGCTGAAAAACTCACGTAGTGCCGTGGCGTACATTCATGACGGTGTGCATATCTACGCCAACGAAACCTATCTACAACTGTTTAGTCACGAATCCGTCGATGAACTGATTGGCATGCCGGTGGTGGACTTGGTCTACCGCGACGACTTGGCCGAGTTTAAAGATTTTCTGCGCAACTACAGTAAAGGCGATCACACCCAAGCCGAATTTAACTTCCAAGGGATTCGTGCGGATGGTTCGACCTTTGACGCCATGCTTCAGCTCGCCCCCGCAAGCTACGAAGGCGAACCCTGCATCCAGATCATTATCCAGCGTCAAGGCGAAGCCAATGCAGAGCTAGAAGCACAACTCGCTGCGGTTGAGCGTCTAGATCCGCTCACCAATTTGGGCAACCGCTTGGCCTTTGAGGAAAATCTCAACGACACGCGCAGTGCGGCTATCAAGCACAAAAATCAGCATGCCCTGCTGTTTATCAGTGTCGACAATATCGGTCAGATCAATGCAAGCGCCGGTCTTGCGGGCAGTGATGCCACCATGATTGAAGTGGCGCGCATCCTGTCTGAGCAATTCTCCGACAGCAAGCTCAGTCGCTTTGGTGAATCGACCTTTACCGTGATTGTGCCCGCCACCACCCCAGAGATCATCACCCAACGTGCACAAAAACTAGTGGAGACCATTCAAGGCTTACTGATTAGCGTTGATAAACGTACGGTACAAACCACCGTCAGTATCGGGATCGCCATGATTGGCGAAACCTCACCCGAAAGCACTGAGCTGCTTGAGCGTGCCTTTGATGCAGCCGACAAGGTCAAACTGAAAAACAAAGGCGTTGGTAATGGCGTCAATCTCTACAATCCTGCTGAAAACGCCTCACAATCAGATTCAGCACTGCGTGAGCTGCTTGAAGATGCCATCGAACATGGTCGCTTTAAGCTGATGTTCCAACCGTTGTATGACACCGCCGACGAAAGCGCATTGTTTTATGAAGTGTTTGTCCGATTGCCGATTGCCGATGGCAAGCTGATGACGCCCGACGAATTTATGCCGGTTGCCCAGCGCTTTGGCATGGATGGCCGTTTGGATCGGTGGATTTTGCTCAACGCCTGCAAACGCCTAAAGGCGCATCTGGTGGCACATCCCAATACCCGTCTGCTGATCAACCTCACGGCTGAATCCTTGCAAGATCCGAGTTTGCCCAGCCTGATCGGTAAGCTTGCGGGTGCAATTGGTGGCGGCAAAAACCCCTTAGTGTTGCAGTTTAGCGAAAGTGACGTGATCAACTACCTGAAGATTGCCAGCGAAACGGTGGCCAGCTTCCGTGCCAATGGTTGTGGTGTCTCGATTAGCAATTTTGGTACCGCACTCAACGCGCTCAATACCCTCACTCACGTCCCTGCAAGTATGGTCAAACTCGACAAGACCTACATCCAAGACTTGAGTAAAGAAGAAAACCTGCAAGCCGCACAAAAACTCGTTGCAGCAGTGACTGAGCAAGAGTGTGAAGTGATTGTGGCGTATATCGAGAACCCCACTGCAATGTCTAAAGCATGGTCTATGGGCGCACGTTATCTGCAAGGGTATTATCTGCAACCTCCTGCAGAAGAGATGATCGTCCCCAATGAAGGCTAATGTACTGTTGTATCTGGGTGCGCTATGCGGTCTATCTGCTTGTCAGCCGGATCAACCACCCGCCACCCGTGCTCCTGTCACACTGGCTGTGGTGGAGGGAGACGTGGGACGTGGCAAGCAGGTGTATCTAGATGAGTGTGTCAAATGTCATCAGCTTGCTCTAGGCAAAAATGCCAAAGGCCCGCAGCTGCTACGCATCTATGGCGCCAAAGCGGCTGGCCTCACCGATTACAGCCGCTATAGTGCTGCCCTCAAACAAAGCAACTGGACATGGGATGCTGCCACGCTTGATCGCTATTTGGCCGATCCCAAGCAAGCCATGCCCAACACCAAAATGCTCTATGATGGTCTGCCGGCTCAAGCAGACCGCCAAGCGGTGATCGCGTATTTATCAACCCTACGCTAGGATCTGCTGACATAAAAAAAGCGAGCCAGATGGCTCGCTTTTTTGTGGTGTGGCGATTAGCGTTTGACGCTGCGAGCCATACCAAAACGTTGCTTGAATTTGTCGATACGACCACCGGTGTCAACCACTTTTTGTTGACCGGTGTAGAATGGGTGGCAAGCCGAGCAGACGTCGAGATACATCTTGTCTTTCGCCATTGCTGAGCGGGTTTCGATCACGTTGCCGCATGAGCAGGTCGCGGTCAGGGTGTTGTACTCTGGATGAATACCGTTTTTCATGAGAAAATCCTCAAAGAGATGGTTATGCCAGACTCGCCTGTTGTCACTCCTGAGAGACAGGGAAAGGTGCATTGCACAGACAACCACGAGCCTAGACCAGTCTTTTGGCTCACCGAAACACAGGCGTTAGGGCTAAGCTCAACAAGGGTGCAATATTATATGGCGTTTAGCCCTAACAACTCAAGATAGACACCGGCATGACATCTGCTTTTTGTTTGCCTATTCATTCCAACTTCGCTAGAATCTCACCCTCGCCGATTCGGCGGGCACAATCTTGTATTGTGTTACTCCTTGCCTTTTGTCTTGTGCAAAAGGCTGTCTAAACCGTAAGGAGCGATCATGCGTCATTACGAAATCGTACTGTTGGTACACCCAGACCAAAGCGACCAAGTGGTCGGTATGGTTGAGCGTTACCTGACTCACATCAAAGATGCTGGTGGCCAGATTCATCGTCTGGAAGATTGGGGTCGTCGCCAATTGGCTTACCCAATCAACAAAATCCACAAGGCTCACTACATTCTGATGAACGTCGAATGTGGTCAACAGACACTCGACGAGCTCGAAGATCTGTTCCGCTACAACGATGCCATCCTCCGTAACCTGATCATCCGTCGTGACAACGCGATCACTGAAGAATCGTTGCTCGCTAAGAGTGCCGAGGAAAAACGTGCTCGCAAAGCTTCACGCGCTGATGATGCTGCTGCTCAGTCGCAAGACCTCGACGCTTAAGGAGTTACAGACATGGCACGTTTCTACCGTCGTCGCAAATTCTGCCGCTTCACCGCTGAGAATGTTGCATACATCGACTACAAAGACATCGAAACCCTCAAGCAATACGTCACTGAGAACGGTAAAATCGTTCCTAGCCGTATTACTGGCACCAAAGCTCGTTACCAACGCCAATTGGCATTGGCCATCAAGCAAGCGCGTTATTTGGCGCTGATGCCTTACACCGACAACCACAAGTGAGGTGAGCTGTGGACGTAATTCTGCTGCAACGCATCAAAAATTTGGGTCAGTTGGGTGACAAAGTTTCGGTCAAACCTGGTTATGGCCGTAACTTCCTGATCCCTCAAGGCAAAGCTGTCGCTGCGACCGAAGCAAACACTGCTGCGTTCGAAGCACGTCGTGCTGAGCTTGAGCGTGGAGAAGCTGCACAGCTGACTTCTGCTCAAGAGCGCGCAGCGCAACTGGCTGAAGTAAACGTCGTCATCACCGCCAAAGCGGGCGATGAAGGCAAGCTGTTCGGTTCTGTGGGTACTCGCGATATTGCTGATGCCCTGACCGCTTCTGGCCTTGAAATTGACCGTAGCGAAGTTCGTTTGCCAAATGGCGCACTGCGTCACACTGGCGAGTTCAACGTTGCTGTTCAACTGCACCACGATGTGATGGCCGAAGTATTGGTCACCATTATCGCTGAGTAATTTGGTACGCCAAATTGCTTGAATCCACAATTGCTGATCGGTTGAAGTCCTCGACCTGACCGGTAGCAATTGCAAAGGGTATGCCTCAAGCGTACCCTTTTTTTTCCTGCGATCTCCCCTCTTGTGGGGATCAGTTTGTCGCCAACTCTTGGCCTTTGTATAGCATGTTGTCGCACTGGTGAGCCTTTCAATCACCTTGCAAACAATCCATCAAAGACAAGTCGGAGTGGTTCTTGCATACTGTCAGGTGAACAGGGAATTTGAATTTATGCCTAGCCCAAATATCGCCTCAATCACTGGTGACGAGCGCCCTGCTGTGGCAGCACCAGAACGCAAATCGACGGAGCTGCGCGTTCCGCCACACAGCATCAGTATGGAGCAAGCCGTGCTTGCGGCCTTGATGTCGATTGCTGAGTCGTGGGAACAGGTCAATGAAGTCATCAACGAAAGTGACTTTTACGCCACACGCCACCGCCTCATCTACAAATCGATCTGCCACTTGGCCACTGCAAGCATGCCTTATGACGCAGTCATGGTGCGTGATTGGCTGGAAGGCCAACACCTCATCGAAGAAGCGGGTGGTGAAAACTACTTGATGAAACTGCTGGCTGAAAGCCCAGCGAGTTTGTTTAATTTACCAATTTATGCCGAAAAAGTGCGTGAACTCGCCGTGATGCGCGACCTGATCAAGGTGGGCAACGACATGTTGCAGATGGCCTATGATCCCAAAGGTCGTGGTGTAGGCGATGTACTAGATGAAGTGGAAGGCCGGATTTTTTCGATTAGCGAGCAACACAACAACCGCTCCAGTGAAAGCGGCCCACTGAGCATCAATAGCGTCCTCAAGACCGTCATCCACAAAGTCGAAGAACTGCAAAAAAGTGATAGTCCTATCACCGGTCTATCCACAGGCTTTTTGGAGCTCGACAACAAAACCTTTGGCATGCAAAAAGGTGATCTCATCATTGTTGCGGCACGTCCGTCGATGGGGAAAACCACCTTCGCCATGAACTTGATTGAAAGCGTATTGTTTAATAGCAATCAACCCGCCATTGTGTTTTCGATGGAAATGCCTGCTGATTCGATTGCCACCCGTTTGATTTCATCGTTTGGTGCGATTGATCAAAGCCGGCTACGTTCAGGCCGCCTAGAAGAAGCGGACTGGGTTCGTCTCACCAGTGCGATGGGACAGTTGCAAGCCAAGCATTTGTATATTGATGACTCATCAGCATTACCCCCAACAGAATTGCGCTCACGTTGCCGCCGGATTGCCAAAATGCATGGGGGCAAAATTGGTGCGATCATGGTGGATTACTTGCAACTGATGCGTGTACCCGGTAGTGGAGATAACCGCGTCAATGAAATCTCTGAGATTTCACGTAGTCTAAAAGCACTGGCCAAAGAAATGAATTGTCCAGTGATTGCGCTCTCGCAGCTCAACCGCTCGCTTGAAAACCGCCCGAATAAACGCCCTGTGATGTCGGATTTGCGCGAATCGGGTGCGATTGAGCAAGACGCCGACTTGATCATGTTTATCTATCGTGACGAAGTTTATAACAAAGAATCTAAAGACATGGGCACGGCAGAGATTATCATTGGCAAACAGCGGAACGGCCCGATTGGGACGGTTCGTTTGTCTTTTCAAGGCCACTTTACCCGTTTTAGCAACCTTGCGCCGGAATACTACCGACCCGAGGATGAGGAATAAGGATTTGTTTTATGCGGGAAGCCCGCATCACACTCTCTCGGGCAGCACTCGCCCACAATCTTGCGGTTGTTCGTCGCACTGCCCCCCATAGCCGTGTCCTCTCGATGGTCAAAGCCGATGCCTATGGGCATGGCTTGGCGTTTGCGGTTGCAGCCCTCCAAGACACCGATGCCTTTGGCGTGGCATTTATGCAAGAAGCGCGGCAGGTTCGCGCACTGACTGCCCACCCGATCATGGTGATGGAAGGTGCATTTAGCTTGGCCGAATGGCAAGCAAGCGCAGCCCTTGGGGTGCAATGTGTGATTCACCATGCCGAGCAAGTCCAATGGGCGCTGGAATCGCCGATTATGGGTGCAACCGTGTGGCTTAAGCTCAATGCAGGGATGAATCGCTTGGGTCTCACTCCCGATCAATTACTGCATGCTGCCACACAACTACGTCAAGCCGGTTATCAGTTGGTGCTAACCATGCACTTTGCCAATGCCGATGAACCCGATCATCCGCTCAATGCCCAGCAAATCGCAGTCTTTGAGCAGGTCAAAGCCCAACTTGATCCGATTGATTACTCCGTATGCAATTCGGCAGCGCTATTACAATGGCCGCAACGACATGGCGCTTGGGTCAGGCCGGGCATTATGCTGTACGGCAGTTCACCGTTTGCTGATCGCAGTGCACGCTCGCTCGGTCTACACGCTGTCATGCAGGTGGAATCAAGCCTGATGGCGATTCATCATTTGCCGGTGGGGGAAGCGGTGGGTTACGGCTCACGTTGGGTCACCAGCCGCCCTAGTACGATTGGGGTGGTGGCGATGGGTTATGGTGATGGCTACCCGCGTGTGGTGGATGAACGCGCCATGATTGACATTGCAGGGCAGCTAGTACCTGTCGTCGGTCGAGTCAGTATGGATATGCTGATGGTCGATTTGACCGACCTCCCCATGCCTGCGGTCTTGCATCAGCGCGTGACATTATGGGGCGATCAGCCTTCGGTGGATCAAATTGCGGCAAGCGCCAATACGTTGGGCTACGAGCTGCTGTGCCGGATGACGCAGCGTCCGGCACGGGTCTTGGCCGATTAAGCGACAAGGGTCTTTTTCAAACGTTTACCAACTTGCTTGAGTGCTGATGGCTCTAGGATTGGTGTGCCGGTTGCATTGGGATTGGAGCTGGCCTGCTGATTGAGCCGGCGCTTGCCTTTGTTGAGCAAGGTTTTGCGGGCATCGCCAAACACTTTCAAGATCGACTTGTGATCGAGCGATCCCACACACGGCATTTCGCTACCATGCATCCAATTGGGATTGCGCGATTCAAAAAATGCAATCTTGGGCACTTGGCGCTCGCTGGCTGAAATCGGGGTGACAAACTCTTGCAGTTTGCAGGCTTCATCACCAAATTCGAGCAGCATGGTGTCACGGTTGAGCGCGTTGGGGAATAGATAATCACTCGCTGCCATCGCCACGTTTTTCAGATGAGGATCATCGCCATCAATATTGGGATAATAATCATAAAAATTATTGGCCAAAATCAGGTAGGTGCGATACCCCATCGAGATCAAGAACCAATGCATTTCAATCAAGGGGTTTTTCAGGCGCTCGCGTACCAACCACATAAAGAAGGCTTTGCGAAAGGCCGGATGCCCCCAATAATCTTTGTGCATCACGGTGTCACCACTAAACAGCAAGCGTACCGGACGACCATCGACCTCCACATCAAAAGTGGTTGCGGTTGAAAAACCGACCACCTTCTGATCAGTGTGCCGTTTGGCAATAAACACGCCTTTTTTCTTGGCTAAATCGCTCAAAAAGGTGTCAAACGGGGTGTTGTGATAGTACTGGCTAAACAGCTCGTACATGCCTTTGCATTCTTCAAGAGTGACTTTTTCACGCGCTTTATAACGCATCGACATGGGAGCAATCGCACGTTTTTGCTGTGTCATGATGACCTCACGGGTTTGACTGTCTCAGCGACAGTCTGGTTATTGTTTGCACAGGTCAATCTAACCAAAAATGAATATTTATTCCGTGAGCCATCTATCATTTTGCCTATTTTTTATTCAAAAATTTGTGATCGATGCCACATCTATTGGGTACTTGGTCGATGCTCGCCGATCTTCATCAGCTCCGCGCATGTTGTACTGGCCTGAATCATGCTACTGTTCGCCACAAATTTGCACACAAGGGAATTGGCATGAAGCACGTCTTCTCGCTGATTGCACGCAGCATTGATCGCTTGAGCCAAGCAGCCGGTTGGATCAGTGCGCTGACAATTTTGGTGATTACACTGTTGGCGGTTTGTACTGCCGTGGGGCGCAAATTCAATATCGGCTCAAATGCGCTGATTGAATTGCAATGGTATTTATTTGCCTTGGTGTTTTTGTGGGCAGCCGCGTGGACGCTACAACGTGATGAGCATGTGCGGGTCGATGTACTCGCCAAACATTGGTCGGCGCGGACGCGAGCATGGATTGATGTGGCGGGGCATCTGCTATTTTTGTTGCCGGTGGTGTTGCTGTTGTTGATCTTGGGTGCCAAACAAACGTGGTCGATGTGGCAAAGCGGTGAGATGTCTGCCGATGCGGGCGGTTTGATTCGTTGGCCGGTGTGGGCGCTTGTCCCGACTGGTTTTGCTTTATTACTTTTACAAATGTTGGTTGATCTGGTACGCAAAGGTCAGATTGCCCTCAGTAAACAGGAGCAACCCTCATGACTGATGCAGGTTTTCTCGCTCCGTTTATGTTTTTGAGCCTATTTTTACTGCTGCTGACCGGCTATCCCGTCGCGTTTGTGCTCGGTGCAGTGGGGCTGATATTTGGCTGTATTGGGATATGGATGGATGTGATTCCATTCACTTTGGTGCATGCCGTGCCCGAACGTCTGTTTGGCATTATGCGCAATGATACTTTGCTTGCGATTCCGTTTTTTACCTTGATGGGCTTGATTTTAGAGCGCTCTGGCATGGCGGAGGAGCTGCTTGAGTCGATTGGGCGTTTATTTGCTCGTGTACGCGGTGGTTTAGCCTTTGCGGTGATTATTGTTGGGGCATTGTTGGCCGCCACGACGGGTGTAGTCGCCGCAAGTGTGATGGCGATGGGGCTGATTTCGCTACCGGTGATGCTGCGTCAAGGCTACTCCCCTGCCATTTCGAGTGGCGTGATCATGGCATCGGGCACGCTCGCGCAAATCATTCCGCCATCGTTGGTGTTGATTGTACTGGCCGATACCTTGAGTGTGCCGGTGGGTGATATGTATATCGGTGCCATGCTGCCCAGTGCGATTTTGGTGGGGCTGTTTGCTACATTTATTGCGGTGTATGCCCTCCTCAAACCACAAGCCCTGCCACGGATGGATAATCCACCGCCGATTGTATGGCGCACGCTGCTGCTTGGTTTGCTGCCACCATTGGTGCTGATTTTCTTGGTGCTCGGTACCATTTTTATTGGGCTTGCCACCCCCACCGAAGCCGGTGCAATGGGTGCAGCTGGCGCTTTGGTGATTGCCCTGATCCGCCGTGCATTGAGTCTCAACCTGCTCAATCAAGCCTTGACCCAAACCGCACGCCTGACCTGCTTTGTCATGTTTATTTTGCTTGGCTCTAGCTTGTTTGGCTTGGTGTTTCGGGCATTGGGCGGTGATTTGTGGGTGGAGCATTTGTTTGGCAATCTACCCGGTGGGACAGTGGGTTTCTTGATTGCCGTCAACACCTTGCTGTTTATTTTAGGCTGCTTTTTAGACTTTTTTGAAATTGTCTTTATTGTTGTGCCACTGCTTGCACCGTTGCTCCATCAATTTGGCTTGTCGCATGTGTGGTTTGGGGTGATGGTCGCCATGAACTTGCAAACCTCATTTCTCACGCCACCGTTTGGCTTTTCGTTGTTTTATCTCAAAAGCGTCGCGCCACCAAGTCTACCGATCCAAAAGCTGTATCAAGGCGCGGTGCCATTTATCGTCATTCAATTGGTGATGGTCGCCATGCTGATGGTGTTTCCAGACATGGTGCTCAAAGCTGGTGCGGATCAAGCACCTGATGACATGAACAACGCTCAAGTGATTGCCCAGCTCGATGGCACCAGCCAATCCGAAGCGATCAAATTGATGATGCAAATTGCTGATGAATTTTCTGGAGTACGCCCATGAACCGCCGTGATTGGCTCAATCGCCTCGCTTTGCTCAGTGCCGCAACCGCAACCCCGACTTTAGTTCAGGCTGCTCCTGCCATCGGTCAAGGGCGTGTTCAGTGGACGATGGCCTCTAGCTTTCCCAAAAGCCTTGATACCATTTATGGCGCAGGCGAAATGCTGGCCAAACGTGTCAGTCAGTTGACCGATGGCAAGTTTCAGATTCGTGTTTTTGCGGGCAATGAACTCGTCCCTGCCCTGCAAGTGTTTGATGCAGTGCAAGAAGGCACGGTCGAATGCGGCCATAGTGCTAGTTATTATTATGTCGGCAAAAATAAAGCATTTGCTTTTGAGACCTGTTTGCCTTTTGGCCTCACCGCTCGCCAACAAATGGCATGGTATCGGGTTGCGGGTGGTCGTGAGCTGATCCAGCAATTTTTAAAACCCTATGGCGTGATCAGCTTTATGGGGGGCAATACCGGTGCGCAAATGGGCGGTTGGTTTCGCCGTCCGGTCAATAGTCTGGCTGAGTTTAAAGGCGTGAAAATGCGCATCCCTGGTATTGGTGGGGAGATCATGTCACGGCTCGGCGCGATTCCTCAGACCATTGGCGGGCCTGATATTTATCCTGCGCTTGAGCGTGGTGCGATTGATGCTGCCGAATGGGTAGGCCCCTATGATGATGAAAAAATGGGCTTTTATAAGGTCGCCAAATATTATTATTTCCCTGGTTGGTGGGAAACCGGCCCGCAGCTCAGCTTTTTTATCAATGCAGCCGCCTTTGCCAAGCTGCCCAAGGCCTATCAAATTGCGCTAGAAGTCGCTGCCAATGAAGCCGCAACCTTGATGCTCGCGCATTATGATGCACGTAATCCGCAAGCGCTTGTGCGTTTGATCAATCAGCATAAAGTCCGCCTGATGGGCTATCCCGATGATTTGATGAAAGCTGCCCAAAAAACCGCATTTGAGTTTTATGAGGAACAAGCCGCCAGCAATCCTGCCTTTGCCAAGCTGTACGCGTCATGGAAACCGTTTCGACGCATGGAGGGTGGCTGGTTTAATTTGGCCGAAACGTCGGTGGAAAACTTTATGTATAAAAGCGCGATTAAATAGAGACCATAACCATGCCTTGGGAGCAAATCACACTTTGCTCACCAAGGCCATCTCCGCTAGAATCCATCAGACTCATGAGGTATAGACCTGAGCAGGTGCGTTTTTAGGATCTTTGATCCATATCACAATCTGACAACTGCGCATCTTTTGCTCGGCCAACCTGAACTTAAATATGACACACCGTATTGACTCAACGAATGAGGATAGAAGCCATCATGGAACTGATTATTGGTGCAAATACTGTTGTACCCTCAAATACGCTGACCCTTGAAATTAGTTTAAACCACCAGCCCATCAATCTCTTAGATTTTAGCGCATATTTACTCGACCAGAACCATAAAGTTCGGGGTGATGATGATATGGTGTTTTATGGTCAAACTCAAAATTTTAATCGTACCGTGTGTTTGACAGAACAAGCACAATTCATCCAATTTACGATCAACTTAGCGCATGTGGATGTCAATATTCAAAAAATCGCCATTTGTGCCACCATGGCTGATCAACAACTCAATTTCTCAAAAATCAACCGACTTAATCTCACCCTCAAAAACCAAGCCCACTCCATCGCTTCTGCTCATATTGACGGCCAGCATCGTACCGAAGCTGCATTAATTTTGGGTGAATTTTATCGCTACCATCAGCAATGGAAGTTTCGGCTATTTGCCCAAGGCTTCAATGGTGGATTAAAACCATTGGCTGAGCATTTTGGTGTCGAAATCGCTGAGCCTGAAGACTTAGAGATCAATATTCCACACATTCCGCCACCTCCTCCCTTAGCTGAGCATGGTTTTTTACAGACCATTAAAACCTTTTTTAATGCCCCCATCAAAGCGCGTGAAAAGAAAAAGAGTATGCAGCAATTTGAGGAGTTGCTCCTTGAAGCCCTATCTGATGGCCAACTCACGACCACTGAAATGACACAGCTTGCTCAATTCTGCCAGCAACAAGGTCTACAGTTACAAGAGGCATTAGAGCAATCCAAACCACATATCGATCATTTTTTACGTTTTACGCTTGCAGGGATTGCATCAGAGCAAACTGTCACCAATACAGACCGACAGCTGATTGATAACTTGTGTGATTTTTTACGCCCCAATGCAGCCATGCTGCGCGAAATCCAAGACAGACTCTCTCGTATTCAAACCATTGAACAAATTAAACAAGGACATGTCCAACCGATTCGACCTCGCGGTTTTGTCAGCAACAATACTGAAATTATTTGGCTACATTTGACCGGACTACATATTGCCAATATCGCCAAAGAGCATCAGCGTTCGTGGGGAGAAATCTTTATTACCAGCGAAAGAGTCGTTTTTAAATCCGCAGAAAAGCCTGCCAGTATTCCGATTAATAGTATTATTGGTCTTGAATCCAAGCATCAACGTATTTATCTATCGGCTAAAACCAAGAAAAACTCATGTGTATTTTTCACCTCACAAGATGCTGATTTACTCGAAGCGCATCTCGATCATGCGATTAATCGATTTCACCGTCGTCTCGATTTGCGTCATTCGGCCAGCAATAATCGTCGAATTCCTCAACAAGTCCGCAGTCTGGTCTGGGCGCGTTGTCAAGGACAATGTGTGGAATGCTCAAGCACCCAATACCTTGAATATGATCATATTATTCCTTTTTCTAAAGGCGGATCGAACTCTGAAGACAACCTACAAATTTTGTGTCGTGCATGTAATTTGGCGAAGCGTGATCGGATTTGATCGCGCCACAAAAAAGCCCTGACATCAGGGCTTCAAGATTTAACGCCAATAATCATCCGGTGGCGGTGGCAACCCTGCCAACGTGGTACGCAGTCCATCTGACCATTGCTGCCGAATCATTGAAAAATATGGATCATTTTCATACAAGCGGCGGCCTTCGGGGAAATCAAAACTATTGCTGCGATACACCATCAGATCCAATGGCGAGCCTACCGACAAATTGGAACGAATGGTCGAATCAAACGAAATCAGTGCACAGCGCAACGCTTTGTCAAGCGAGGTATGATAATTAAGCGCCCGATCCAAAATCGGTTTGCCATATTTACTCTCGCCAATCTGAAAATACGGCGTGTCGGCAGTGGCTGCAATGAAGTTGCCCTGCGGGTAGATATTATACAATTCGGTCGGCTGACCCTTGATTTGCCCACCCAGCAAAATCGAGCTGGAAAAATCATACTCATCCACTTTGGACAACGCGGCTGTGCGCTGCATCACCTCACGCATGGTTTCGCCGATCAAGCTTGCTGCTTCAAATAACGTCGCCACGTTATTGAGATGCTTTCCCATATCTGCTTGGATACGGTGAAACAGCTGCGTCACCACCGCTTGTGACGTGGCGAGGTTGCCAGCGGTTTGGATCACCAGCAAGCGCTCACCGGGGATACCAAAACGATGTAGCTTGCGAAATGTCGCAATATGATCAATCCCTGCATTGGTTCGTGAATCACTGACAAATAGCAGCCCTTCTTCAAGCCGCATGGCCACACAATAGGTCATGTTGTTTCCTTTACTGGGCAATACCCATCATCAATCGGCCATCTTGCGCAGGTCGTGACTGGCAAGATCGCACGTTCGCACCGTTGCGATAGTGTAAGAGGTTTTGTTGATCAAGGGGTTAGACAGATCAGACTATCCATCGTTTCTAGCCGACTAATTAGCCAATCACCGCAGTTGATCGTGTGCTAGGCAGCACTTGTACCAAGGCGTGCATGGCTTCATTGCCACCCCCTTGGCGGACACCACGCACAGGCGCAGCATCAAGATAATCGCGTCCAATCGCCAACTGCACATGTTGGGTTGGACTAAACAACTGATTGCTCACATCAAAACAATACCATGCGCCATCCAACCACACTTCAGCCCATGCATGGCTGGCCACATGGGTTTCATTAATCGTATACAAATAACCCGATACATAACGCGCAGGCAAGCCCTTGGCACGCGCACACGCGAGCAACACATGGGTATGGTCTTGACACACCCCAAGCCCCAACTCAAATGAATCAGCGGCTTTAGTCATCACGTGAGTTTGCCCTGCGGTATAGGGCATTTTTTCAATGATTGCTTCAGACAACTCAATCAGGCCATGCCGATTGTGTACTGTTAAATGACGCTCACTAAAATCTTGGAGTGCCTCATCAATCTGAGTGAGTGTGGTTGGTGCCGTAAAGACTATCGGAGACACTCGATCATCCACAATACAATCGATTTGATCGGCAATTTCCACTTCGCCTTGCGCCATGATCAACAGATCTTGGTGCTCACGCCCCACACACAAGGTCGTCCAACCATTGGCAAAACCATCGGTTTGATGATACATCTCACCCGCAGCTGCAATTTGCCAATTCATCACCCGTTGGTGCCCTAACGTCTGCGGGGTCAAGCGCAGGTATTGCACACTACGTTTGACCGGCAAATCATAGCGATACGTGGTTTGATGATTGATCAAAAACTTCATGGCCCCTCCGCAAACATCTCGCTTAGACCATCGGTCAAACTATAAAAGCTGGAGGCTGATGGATAAGACAGCACACTATCAATCAGGCGTTTGGGGCGTTGCCATGTCTCTGGCAAACAAGGTTGTACGGTTTTGAGAATCGCCAGCGCAGGCTGCGGTGAATCCTCTAGGCGTAATGACATATCCACCGCTTCAATGGCCTGCCCCAATGACCAAAAGGTTTGTACCAAACCCTGCTCATGGGCAAATGCAGCTTTTGCTTGAGCCAACAACTGACAGGTCGATACCTCTGGATGATCGCGCATCCGCCACAGGGTATTGAGCGCTTCAAAGGTTGCCTGTGAAATCACCCCACGCACGGACTGCGCGTTTTCTTGAATCACCGCCAAATTGCTTGGTAATGAGCTGGGTTGCACCGGATCGTGCAGTAGTCGCTCCAGTGACTCGACATTCCATGCAGGCAGACAAAATGCATGGGCAAACTGCATGGCTTTTTGGTCATTTTGAAAGGGAGCCAACTGACAAATCCCTTCCACTCGCACCATATAACGTCCGAGCCAATACAAATGGGTTGCCGTGGATAGACTCAAAATCATGCGCTCACCTCCAGATCATCGACCACCCACGTATCTTTGGTGCCCCCTCCTTGGGATGAATTGACCACCAATGAACCTTCGCGCAGCGCCACACGAGTCAATCCACCGGGTACAATGCGTACTTGATCGGGGCTAGTCAGTACAAACGGGCGTAAGTCGATATGACGTGGCGCGACGCCCTCTTCGACCAATGTTGGGCATACCGACAAGGCTAAGGTAGGCTGCGCGATATAGCCTTCAGGTTGTGCTTTTAGACGAGCACGAAACTCTTCGATCTCAGCTTTGCTGGCTTTGGGGCCAATCAACATGCCATAACCACCTGAGCCTTGGGTTTCTTTGACCACCAGTTCTGGCAAATGCGCCAGCACATAAGACAAGTCTTCAGGCTTACGACATTGCCATGTCGGGACATTGCCCAAAATCGGTTTTTCACCCAAATAAAAATCAATCATCTGATCGACATATGGATAAATCGATTTGTCATCAGCCACACCCGTACCCGGTGCATTGGCAATCACCACCCCACCAGCACGATAAGCCGCCATCAAACCCGGCACACCGAGCATCGAGTCAGGCCGAAATGCCAAAGGATCTAAAAACGGATCATCAAGCCGTCGATAAATCACATCTACTTTGACGCAGCCGGTCACAGCACGCAGATAGACATGTTTGCCATCGACATACAAATCCTGACCGCCCACCAGTGGTACGCCCATTTCACGCGCCAAAAACGCATGCTCATAGTAGGCACTGTTAAAGCGACCCGGCGTAAGCACCACGATTTGTGGATTGTCCACTAAGCTACAATCACTCAAGGTTTGCTTGAGTAATCGTGGGTAATCCGCCACGTCCAAAATAGACTGACGCTTAAACTGCTCGGGCATCAACGCTTGGCTAATCCGGCGGCCTTCAAGCATATAAGACACACCCGACGGCGTCCGCAGATTGTCCTCAAGCACACAGTAACGACCTTCGCCATCACGCACCAAATCGATACCACTGATTTGTGAATACACCTTGCCGCGCAAGTCCATCCCTTGCATCCACGGCTGATAGCATTCATTGGCAAGAATTTGTGCTTCGGGAATGATCCCTGCCCGTACAATATCGCGCTCGTGATACACATCATGCAAAAACGCATTGAGGGCGCGAATCCGCTGCGTACAACCTGCTGAGAGAGTTTGCCATTCTTGCGCAGCGATAATGCGTGGAATGATATCAAAAGGAATCACGCGCTCAGTATTGCTGGCATCGCTATACACCGTAAAGGTAATACCACGACGATAAAAATGTTCGGTCGCTTGATGATTGAGCTGCTGGAGTTGATCTGGGCTTTGACTCGCCAACCACGCCGTCAATTGTGCATAAGTCGGTCGAATATGACCATTTTGCAACAGCATTTCATTAAAAAACTGCACTGCGTGATCGGTTTGGTTCGCCATGTGAACAGGTAGGGGTTGTAATTCCGTATATACGGCAGGACGCGAACTAGCCATCATGATGACGCCTCGATGTTAACTGTACACTCGCTGTGTGTTGATTACTATGCAAGGGGGATACCAGTTTTGCGTTGTTGCACCAAGATTAGTGGGTCGTCGTACTGACAAGCACAAAAATCGTGCAGGCATACCATCAGGTCGATTTGTTGCAACGTTGATCAGGTCAAATTTGCATGTTGAACTCAATTGTGGATGTGACTGATCGACCAACAATAGGTCTGTTTTGTTGGCAAAACGCTGTCCTTTGCAAGTAAAGCAAAGGTTTTACAGGGTACATGTATCTGCTGTATTGAATTGGTGCGCCCTCGCATCAGAATGCATCAGACTCATTTTTATTGATCACTTTTAGTGCATTGATGCAACTCATCGACGGTACCCTTGGGCATATTGATACGCGACAATTTTTGTCGCGAAGCGCTGTTTTTGCATTGGATCGCCTGCTTGCCCATGCTACCGTACACTCAACTTGAACATACAGATTGATACACGGATTGGGGACAAGTATGACCACGTCAACTCAAGTCAAAGAAACAGCCAGTGGCTTACACCGTCAATGGCAACTGTTATCTCGGCTGTCTACTGGCAAATGGACAGGCACACGTCAACTGCAAGAGCAGCTGCAACGTGAAGGGATCGACATTAGCTTACGCACCATTCAGCGTGACCTCAATCAACTGTCCTCACGCTTCCCCATCGAATGCAATGGCGAAGTCCCGCAAGGTTGGCGCTGGCAATCGGATGCGCCTGTACAAAGCTTGCCACACATGAATAGCTCACAAGCAGTGACCTTTATGATGGTCGAAGAACACTTGCGCCATCTACTGCCGCCAAGTTTGCTTGATGAAATGCGTCCGTGGTTTGATTTGGCACGGCGTAGCCTGTCTGCCGAACACAACAACGTGCGCCAGTGGGTCAATCGCGTGCGGATGATTCCCGCGACTCAGCCGTTGATTCCCCCGATTGTCGATGCCAGCGCCCAACAAGCCATCTATGAAGCACTACTCAAAGATCGTCAACTTGAAGCCTTTTATCAACGTCGCGGTCAACAGCAAGAAGATCAATATATCTTGAACCCCCTCGCGCTGGTACAACGTGGCCCCGTCATTTATTTGTTGTGTACACGGCATGATCGCCCAGATATTCGGATGTTTGTTTTGCATCGTTTTACCTCAGCCAAAGTGCTCGACAGCAAAGTCCGTAAACCGCAGGACTTTAACCTCGATGACTATTTGGCATCGGGTGCACTGGGCTTTCGCTCGATCAACTCACAAGATGTGCATCCGGTCGAGATTGAGCTGCGCTTCCATCCGCAAGCAGGCCAAAGCTTACTGGAGTGCCGCCTCAGTGAAGATCAGCAGGTCACATTTGAAGAAGACCATAGCATCCATATCCGTGCGACCGTCCCCATGACGGCGCAATTGGTCTGGTGGTTGCGTGGTTTTGGTCAAGGTGTCGAGGTGCTCTCCCCCCTATCGCTCAAAGACGCACTCACCCAACATGATTTTGAGCAAAGCAACTAATACACAAATTCCGTCGAGTCTACGCTGACCCTATCGGCACAATGGGCACCAACATTGTGTCGATGATCGATTGCCATGAACCACATACCTTTGATCCTTAAACCTCAAGATGTCATCGATTTAATCGAATTTGATCCGTTACCCCGTATTTTAGATTTTAGTTTTCGCTGGCAAGTTGAAGAGCAACCTACAGGGCTATGGTCAAAGCTGACTGGTCAAGATAAGCCCGTCGATCTTGATGCAGCTTGTCTGATGCTTGATCGTACCGGTGGTGTGCTCGATACCATTTGGTTTGGCAACTTACGCGCCCAAGATGAGAGCGTCCGACATAGTGGCGATCGGATTTATCCTGACGATCAGCCCATCACACAGCAACTGGCACAAGAAACGATTGAAGTGCACTTGGTCAACTTAGCGGACAGTGTTGAGAGTCTCTGGTTTGCGGTATGCGCTTATCATGGACATGCGGTGGGTCGGATTCGTCAACTTGAGTGCCAGATCAGCGAAGGCCGTCGTGATCGTAACTTAGCGATGATCCAACTCGATCTAGATCGTCAGGATGATGCAAGTGGACTGCTGATTGCACGGCTCTATCGCGATGCCAGTCATCATGAGGGGTGGAGTGTGCAAGCCCTTGCCGAGCCTGTCGATGTACGCACACCCGACGAGCTTGGCAAAGTCATTGCACAGTGGCACGTGGGACGCTAAATCGTACCTGCCCAAATCTGCTGATCTAACGTAGTCAGCCGCTCAGGCGTTCCTACATCCACCCACGCGGTACTCATTTTCTCACCCGAGACACGACCATCACGCATGGCCTGCCGTAGTAGTGGTGCAAGTGGTCGCTTGCCTTCGGCGAGTCCTGCAAACAATTGTGGCGACAACACACTCATCCCCGCAAAAGTCAAACGCTCACCCTCCGGTGCATCAGCAACTTGATCACACACGCGACCTTGCCACAACTGAAAATCGCCTTGTGGATGCTGTGGCGGATTGTCGACCAGCACCAGATGCGCCAGATCATCGCCTAGATCACGGTTGATTAGTGCTGCCAAATCAAAGCGCGTCCATACGTCACCGTTGATCAGCAAAAACGGTTGCTCGCCGAGCTGTGGAAGCGCTTGGATAATCCCACCTGCCGTCTCTAGCGGTTCGGTTTCGTGTGACCAGCCAATACTCACGCCAAACTGCGACCCATCGCCGAGCGCGGCGACTAGCTTGTCACCAAGCCATGCGGTATTGATCACAATGTTGGTGAGGCCTTGTGCAGCCAACGCACGGATATGCCAGACAATCAGCGGTTGTCCACCAACTTCAAGCAAAGGCTTTGGTTTTTCTAAGGTCAGGGGACGTAAACGAGTGCCTAACCCTGCGGCCAAAATCATCGCATGCATTTATGCCGACTCCAACAACGCTTGGCTGTCAGGCACTTTGGCAACAAATGCCGGTACGATCCGATCTTGTAGCCAAGCTGCAAACGCCGCCAATTCTGGATAGGCTTTGATTTCGTGGATCAGGTAATACAGCACCAGTGGCAAATTGGGCAGATAGCCATGTTTGCCATCACGCTGACTCAAGCGCACAAAAATCCCCAAGATTTTGAGGTGGCGCTGCGCCCCCATCCAATCAAACCATTGCATAAACTGCGCTTGTGGCACGCTCGGAATCAAGCCTTGGATTTGCGCCCGCTGCCAGAAAGTATGCACCCACGCATGCACACGCTCGGTCGGCCATTGCACATACGCATCGCGTAGGAGCGACACCAAATCATAAGTGACCGCACCAACGAGTGCGTCTTGGAAATCAATCACGCCCAGCGCATTGATGTCTTTGCCCTCACGATCGGTCACCATCAGATTGCGGCAATGATAATCACGGTGGACAAATACTTGCGGTTGCATCAAAGCTTGTTTTGCGAGCATGTCATAGGTGGTATCCATCAAATGTTGCTCGGCGTCAGATAATTCCAAGCCCAAAAACTTAGGGATAAACCACTGATCAAACAAGCGCATCTCGGTCAGCAACCGCTCATGATCATACGGTGGCAGCGACCACGCCTCACCACTCGTGGGTGCTTTTTGCATGTGGATGATTTGGTTCATGGCAAGGCCGTACCACGCATCGACATTGTCAGCATCTAGCACTTGTGACAACAAGGTATTGCCAAAATCTTCAAGCAGCAAAAAGCCTTGCTCAAGCTGCTGGGCACGCACCGTCGGCACATGCAAACCGGCTTCGGCAAACAGCTGGGCCATCGCCACAAACGGGCGACAGTCCTCGTGACTTGGCGGCGCATCCATCACAATCAACTTACGCCCTTGTACATCGACTCGCGCATAACCGCGAAAACTGGCATCTCCAGCCAAGCCTTGAATCTCAAATTGATCATGACCGAGTTGTTGTGCGACCCATGTGGTCATTTGGCTGTTACGATCTACACTCATGCGTCACGCATCCTTCAGGCATTTTGCAAAAATTGAGTCAATGACTCGCACTAGATAGCGGTCGAGTGTAGCCGCTTCACGGTTTTTTCTCTATGATGCGGCAAGCTTGTTGATCAACTTTGATGGCTGCCTGTGCAAACTTTCGCTGCTTCTGCCCCACGCTTTCGTCTTTGCCCACTCCATGCTGCACTGCTGTGCCTGATGGTCACGATGGCACCACACACATGGGCGCAAGACACGAGCGAGGTTGCCTCACCATCAACAACCGATTCGTCCACGTCAACCATAGATGACGAATCGATGACTGACGATGCAACCAACGATCAGCCGATTGACACCGAACAATGGGCTGGCGCTGATGCGGGCTTTCTCAGCCGTGATCGCTGGCTTGGCCTGCCAGAAGATCAACGCCCCAAGCTGCCAGTGGGTTGCCGAGGGGTATGGGTCACGCCGATTCCGCCCGCCCCTGACGATGACACGCGTGTCGCCTTTGATGAAGCGCCGCTCACCGCCACCGCCGACTATGGCTATTATCACCCCACACAAGGCGCGGAGCTGTCGGGCAAAGTACGCATCAGTCAGCCCAATCGACTGCTTGAAGCAGATCGCATGGAGATTGACGCGAGTCAAACTGTGGCAAAAGCCACCGGCCAAGTGCGTCTATCTGAAGCGGGCTTGGTCAGCTTGAGTGACCAACTGACCTACA
>CALFYA010000286.1 GCA_937952925.1 uncultured Moraxellaceae bacterium | reverse complement strand
TCCATTCATGCTGACTGCACCACCCGCACGCTTGATCACCTTAATCGCAAATGCGTCACGGCTCTCGCCTTTGATGTTGGTGGATGCTTTGGCACGACTCTCCATGGCACGCACTTCGGTCAGAACGTGCTGTAATGGTGCAGTTGAGTGCGCAATCACCGCGCCCACACTGGCGGTCGCTTTGTGTCCCATGGTGCGATACAGATGACCGTTTAATAACGCATGCCCACCGCCTAAACGCAGACTTTCCATGTTGACCAATTGCTGCCCTTGCGCAGTGGCTTTGGCGGGGTAGACGCCACTGTAGGCCATACGCAGCGCATAAATGCACGGCAGTAAATCTTTCACCGTGACCATCGCCATCACATCGTCACCACCGGCATAAAACAGCTTGCCCATGTAGCATTCTTCGACGATATAACGCGCCAAATGCAAGGCAAAACTGTTTAATGCACCAGATACTGCCAAATGCCGTGCTGGTGAAACTGCGCGATAGCTGTCTAAATATTGCCGAAACGCGGTATCTTTGACGCCATTCATTTTGGACTGTAGCTTTGGATGGAAGCTGTTTTTGTACGGCATGTCATATTTGGCTTCTTCACCAGTATTGCCACCCGTCAGCCATGCGCCCATATTGTCACCATCCATAAAGAAAATGGCGTAATAGGATTCAGGGCGAACACCCAATACCTGCTTCATGTCTGTCAAAAAGCGCTCTGTCTGACCCACTTCACGATCATCATCCATCATGCTGGGCAGTTGTTTGGCCAGCTCAAGCACTGAGGCACTTTGATGGCGCAGTTGTTTAATCAGTTTGGTCGGTAGAATCACTGGCTCGAATTCTTGGCGCTCAATTCGCTGCTCCAGCACACGGATGTCCAGATTCGAGTCTGCCAAACGCGCCAAGGCTGGTGCCAAGCTCATCGCATGCGTTGAGATCACATAACGCTGTGCCTTTTGCCACTCAGGCTTGCCTAGTACTTGTGCGACTTGACGGGCAAAGAATGACGGCCACAAGCGCTTGATCATACCCAGTGCGCCGAGATGCTCACCTTTTTTGATCCCGTATTTACCTGCGACAAGCATCCACAAGGTTTTTTGGTTTGCACCATCATGCTTGGCATTTGCTTCACGCTGTCGATTGGTCCAGCTTAGCTGGGCTCGATCTGTGGTCAGCCATTCGGTTTCACCCGTCAGCGTACAACGGAAGCCTTCTTGCTTGAGCTGTTCAAAGGTACGGGCTTGCTTACTACTGGCGGCCAGACGCTCAAGTAACTCGTAAATCGCGGGAAACAGGACACCGGCATTCGGCTGCCAAAACACATGACCATCCGTTTGCAGGTCTTTTGACAGAATGTTTTTCCAGATCGGCGTGTCTAAGAAGCTTTGCCCCTTAGGAATAAAACTACCCTGCACATCAGCCAAACGACTTTGTTCAGGCGTGGCACGACCTTGAGTGTCTGTTGCGATCAGGTCGAATGGTACAGCAGCCCAGTAGCACTCTGGAAAACCAGCCAGTTGCTGTTCAAGCTGTGCCCAGCAGGGTAGTGATTTGTTGTTTGGATCCTCTTTAGCTTCCTGAAGCAACTCGGTCAGCATGTCACGACCCATTGTCTGCACCCAATCACGCACGGATTGTTCGACTTTTTGCGCCAGTTCTTTGACACGGCTTTTGGGCACTAATGCAGTAAATTTGTTGGGCAAGGCAGCGGCAAACAGTGGGTTGCTATCATCGTTGGACTTGGTCCAAGTAGCGCCTGACTCTTTGAATAACTGTAGTGGCAAGCCTTGCTCTTGATGCAACCAAGCATCGACAATCGCCACGCCGCGCAATTGTGGAATCAGTACGCTGTCAGGACCTAGCTCATCACATAGGGTTTTGATGCCTTGCCATGTCAAACGCGACAATAGATGCGAACCTGCCCACAGATCAGAGGTCGAACGGGCTTGTGCAATAAAATCTTGTACCGGGCCAAACTGCATGGAGAGCAGTACAGGCGTATCTGGTTGTCCGTCAGCATCACGCATTGCGCCTGCAAAAGCGGAGGTCAGGTCAAGATGTGACCAAATGGTATGATCTGGAATGCGAGTGTCCGCAGGCAGTTGCTCCCACAGCCCCCCCCAACCACCTTCCACCATTTTGCCCGCCGCGCCAAAGCGCCAGTTAGCCAAATGGCTTTTTTTGAAGTCGGGTTGACCAGACGAGTCATGCTGGATTAGGCGTGTAAAGTGTTTGAGGCTATCGGCTTTTAGTTGGTTTAAGTCAGTTTTACCTAAGCCGTCCAACTTAAAACGTGCGCCCGATAGCGGGTGTACTAGTTGTGGATCATTAAGAAAGTTAATGTCCCACTGATGTCCTTTGGGTAAGTTCGGGCGATCTGCCGCCGCCGCCCAATGGTCAGCCGTTTTGATGAGTTGATTTAAG
>CALFYA010000285.1 GCA_937952925.1 uncultured Moraxellaceae bacterium | reverse complement strand
GCGGCACTGATTTGCTCACCCGCAAACCAATCGCGCTTGGACAGCTCGCTTTCCAAAAAATCCAGATGCAGCTTGA
Organism: uncultured Moraxellaceae bacterium; assembly: GCA_937952925.1. Lineage (GTDB taxonomy): Bacteria > Pseudomonadota > Gammaproteobacteria > Pseudomonadales > Moraxellaceae > CALFYA01. Next base: position 5,785 of record CALFYA010000285.1, on the reverse strand, counting down.
GCTGTGGATTGATAAATTGCTGATTGGTCTTTTTGACCACTTGCTGCACGATGGGTTTGACAAAAAACGGCATCGGGGTGCTGCCGATTTTGCTAAATACCAACTTGAGCAACAATGGCGGCATCAAAGAACCTTCGGCATAGTGCATAAAGTATTGGTATTGCCAGTAGGCATCTGAGCCTGCTGGTGGTGACCACTGCCCTAGCCCATAAGTTTGCGCCAGATAATCGACAATCACGCCAGACTCCGCAATGGTACGCGTACCATCCGTGATCACCGGTGATTTGCCCAGTGGATGAACCGCTTTGAGGGCGCTTGGCGCGAGCATGGTTTTGGCATCGCGCTGATAATGCTTGATCTCATAAGGCACGCCCAACTCTTCGAGCATCCATAAGATCCGCTGTGAGCGTGAGTTATTCAGGTGGTGTACGGTAATCATGCTCAGCCCTCAGATCTGATCGCGATCCATCAAAAATTGCTCAAGGTGATCCGCGACTGGTGCAAACAACGGTGGTGGTAAATTTTCGCCAAGTTTGCGCAGTTGGCGAAAGGCCAACGCATTGGTCACCGCAATCACGCCATTGAGGGTTTTGTCGGCGACAAAATTGAATTTGAGCAAGCGTTTGGGGGTATATAGCAATGGCTCAAGGGCGGCTTCAATCACCTCAATCAACACCTCAACCGCTTCACGACCATCTTTGGCCTGCCCTGCGCGCAAGGTGGCGAGTGATTGGCGTGATTTGTGCGCCAGCTCTGGACTCAGTACAAAGGTGATAAACGTATGGACTTGTCCTTGCTCGTCTTGATATTCGTGCATCAAGCTTTCGAAGTGCTTGGCAACGGGAGCGAGTCGTTGATTATCAAAAAAACCCGTTGCCCACGGCAAGTATTTGCGTAGTACGGTTTTGACTTCACTGATGGCAGCATGTGAATCTTGATAATGGGCTTTGCCACTCGCGGCTGCCATCTGATCGAGCATCCCACCGAATACGGTTTCAATCACATCACAGGCCACATCGCTGATTAACACACCGGCTGCTTTGGCCAGTGGCTCACGATCTCCCGACTGTAAGCGCTGACTCAAGGTCAGAAATTGTTGGTGCAACTCTAATGGAACGGGGGTTGCGACGATGGTTTGACTCATGATCGTGCAAAATCCTTGACACAAAGAGCCTGAACATAGCAGTGATTGCCACAAAGTCACAGGGCTAGACTGCCAAAATCCTTCATGAAGTTGGGCACTTGACAGCCTGTTGTGTTTATGGAGCGCTTAAAACAGCCCCATCACCCATGTTGCGCTGTAATAGACAGTCAATACTAACCAAATCAGCACTAAGGTACCGATCAGATCTGGAATATGTAACCACAGCCATGCCACCACAGGATTGCGCCAAAATGCCGACTGCGCTTGGCGCTTTTCGAGCGCTTGATGCAGCACTGGATGATCCAGATGATCCGTATTGCGGATGCCGTGCACCGCTTGCAAATGCTCATGGACAATATTGACCGCACGCCGACTCGGACGAATAAAAATATCAGCCGCATCGCCTAGCATGGGGACAAAACCAACGCCGACATCGAGTGCTGCCAGCTTGACCGCAGGTGTGAGCTTATGCCACGGCACACCAATCTGACGGGCTTGATAAATCGCATAACCAGCCAACGCTAAGCCCGCCACATCCCCCACCACGGGAATGGTGCCCACGGCAGCATCGGCACCAATGCCTTGACGGGTAAACGGAATCCGCACCAGCGAATCCATCACATTGGCATAGGTGGCCAGCTGACGTGATAAGGCGATTGCACGCGTTTGATCAACAGTAGACGCCTGATGGGTTTGCATAGCACCTCCAAAACAATTGTCTACAGTGTGCAAAGCCCTCTGTGGTGAGTACAGCTTGTTTTTTGTATCTTTTGCAATCCATGCTACATGGCGGGTTGCGACTCAATAAATCGTACATACTCTTGATAATGTTTGGTTTTCATAAATCGCAACAACTCTGGATCAGTCACTTCATCAAGATTTTTTAATGAACTACCAAAATACTTGTACATATATTTGAGCAATAAAACGACTCGCTGATCCTGTTTCTGGAGGAGTGCCTGTGTGAGTAACATCTCAATGGCGTTCTGTTCGTGACCATGTTGCTCAAAGAGCCGAAGCCAATGCTGCGCCTGCGCCTTTGTTGGTTGATCAGGGTCAAGTCGATGCAACATCAACAAAGCAGCGGATGAGCCGATTCGTTGTTGCAACTGATCAATCCCTTGATGATAGTTGTGAAAATCTCGATTGCCCAAACTGGTTTGAATCAGCAAAAGACCGGTGGGTTTGGCGACTGTCACATATCGTTTGGAGGCTTGTGCCAACCATTCTGGTTCATCAAGCATATATTCGATGTAACGCTTGAGGATTAAGGGGTGATATTGATCCGACAGACTCAACTGTTGATAGGCTTGATAGACTTGGCGGGTCGATTCGCCATCGCGGATCGGTCTAAAAAAGTTCTCCAAGCGTTTTAAGTCCTCCGACGTCTCATGCGTTGATACGGTCTCTAGCATGCGCTTTGCGCCACTACGCCTCATCACTTGGGTCATGTACTCAAGGTAAGCACTGATATTGACCGACAGCAGCTGGTCATTTTGGAAATCATACCAATCTCGAATAAAGACCTGTCCTTCTTGTTGCTCAAGTTGTAGTCCCATGACCACATAACCATCTTCAATGTCTCGACTCATCAGCGCACAAACCGATGCGTCTGCACCCTGTTGTCTGGGCAACATGCCCCCAGACCATGTTTTAATGTCTTGCGCTTGCAGCACTTGACGACTGATGCGAATAAACCGATCCGCCAATGGGAATAGGAACCGAGGTTGTTTAAAATAATCATCAATCAGCGGATTATCCTGCACTTGATCGAGTACGAGCTGTTGATAGTCCTGATGATTAAAATGACGATCAAAGCGGTCAAATTTTTTCGAACTCAAATCTTTGGCTAAGTCGGCACACAACTCAGTTGGTCGATAGTCTTCAAATTCAACTGCATGGGCGTGGATTGTGCACAGGGTTGCGAGTACAACGCTCATCCATTTTTTTTGCATCGGTCGCTACTCAGCTGCTTTCAAACGATATTCATTGAGCAACAATTTCCGCTCGTGTTGTCCATAATCATTGGGAAACGTCAGATTAAACTCCCACAATTGACGGATTTTTTTGTATTGTGATGCCATCTCTTGAACCTGTTCAGCCTCAATCCATGGACGCTCGATTTTAAGCTCTGCCTGATGCATGTACACATTGTCTTGATAGCGATCCATCGCCTTGTACGATAATCCTGGTGCAGTAATTTCTGTAGGGTCTGCCAGATTCATCAATGGCACTGGTTCGGGATAATGAATATACACGCGTGAGGTCAGCAAACGCGGGGGAGACAATTGCAACGTCGTTTTACGCTGGGTCATTTTTGGGCGATTGACAGCATTCATAAAACCCAGCAAATACACAGGGCTGCTGCGATATCGGTTGCTGGTTTTCCAATAGTCGGTAATCCGATACGACTCTTTCATGGTTATAATATTGCGCTGTAGATCGTCTTCAAAACGCACCGGTTGCGCCAACTCTGCCGAGGGATAGGCTTGTGTAAAATAGGCCAAATAGTCTTGACTCAACTTGCGAATCGACTGGTTATTCATTTGATAACGAAAATACTCGGCCTCATTGCCGTAGTATTTGGTGGTCAACTCAACCTCGACCGGTTGATCAAAGCTCTTGATGTAGTGATGCTCATCAAGCTCCAAACTTTTTTCAATATTTGCTTGTGGATACATGCGTTCTAGACCCACTTGCTGTGGAGCGAGCACCAATGCGTATCCATAATCAAGCTGACCAATTTTATCAACTGGCGAGTTTTGGTACTGGCGAGTTGCATCAAGCCAGTAGGTTTGATCCGCCAACTTGACGCGTGTGATTACATGATTAAAAAGGCTTAACGTGGGAGTGACATATCTCATCCCATCACGCATACTGGTCGAGACAATCGCGGGTGCTGCCTCTAGTCCATGTCTGCGCAGCAAACTGACCAGCAGTAAGGTTTTATCTTTACAATCCCCAAAACGCCGCTCAAGTACCAACTCAGGATCATGCGGACGATGTGAATTTTCGCCAAACTCTAAACCCAGATAACGGATTTGTTGTTGACTAAAGGCCAAGGCTAGCGCAACAAACTGTGCAGGCGTTTTGGCTTGTTTGGCCAGATCCTGATAGAGCGCTTCAAATTTGGGATGTTGGCTTGACGCGGGTTGATACAGCTTAATGCCCCAATCAATCACACTTTTCCAATCAGGATAGGCCGAATAACTAATCCAACTGTACCCTGCATCCCAGACGGGGCTATCTTCCTCTAAAACGACGGCATCAATATGTTGCTGATCATAGCGATATTCGAGGTTTGCCCCCTTTTTGGATGCAGCAATCGGTTGTGACTGCCGAAATGGCTGCACCACCAAAGGCTGAGCGGCCGGTGCAATAATCCGCACCGATTGTTTTTCGATATAACGGCTGCTATTGATGCCCACAATCCCAAAATGACGCTGACCAAACACGGGGTTGACCCCATCGACGCTGTAGGCCAACTCGACACGGTCACCCACTTGTACGTTTGGAATCGAAATCAGTGCAGTAGACACTCCATCTTGCACGCGATCAGATAAAGATTCTTCGCGCTGAATCACCCGCACAGGCACCGATGCGGTGAGATCCCTCACCTGCCCCTGATGAATCACTGCCACACGATGCAGATTTAAGGTTTGATAAGCAGGATTAAAGCTGATATCGATTTCGGAAATATCACTCACCCCCACCATGGTCAGGGCTTGCGAGATTTCGTGGGTAAAATTGACATGCCGAGCGCCCGTCAGAATTTGTTTGTCATACAACAACATCGCTGAGGCCGACTCTGGATTGATCGACAGCTGCTGAGGGGCGTCCACCGCTTGTACCCAATCGGGCATGGGTGCAATCGCATAAGATGCGGCATAAGCTGGACAAATCATCATGAGGGTGGTGCATCCAAGCACCGAGTAGCTATTCAACATTTTCGTCTTAGTGTTTCATCTCAAACGCATCTACCTTAAAGCATTTTGTTGTGATTTTTCTACTTGAAAAGCAAAAACCCCCGCGTTTTCACGCAGGGGTCTGGATATCGGCGCAGCCGGACATTACATGCCCATGCCACCCATACCGCCCATGTCTGGTGCAGCAGCTTTGTCGTCTGGCAGATCGGTGATCAGACCGATTTTTAAGAAATTAAACCAAAACTATAAACTCTCATTCTGCTTTATCATCAAGTCTCATCCAATTAAGGCTTTTCATATGTGCGTTACATTTCTATATAAAAACAGCTAAATAAGTATAAAAAAATAAAACCCTAGGAAAATCAACGTTGATAGAGTAGTAATGCTGCCAATCCACTTTAACGTATTCGCTTTATTTGATTTTGATCGATGAGAATGGCTAACTTTCCGCTCTACATCGTTTATGCCAGTATTTTTAAGTGGCTTGTCTTCCATCTCCATAACGACCGAAACTTGATCAAAATCCACATTTTTTACTGTACTGGCAACACCTATTTTGCTGTTAACAGAAGAACTCTCTGCACTGCCGAACTCCTCTGCAAAAGAGCTTTCAAGCACGATTTTTGTTTTTTTGTTAACAGTTGATGTTACCTTTTCATGCTTTTCATGCTTTTCATGCTTTTCATGCTTTTCATGCTTTTCATGCTTTTCATGC
>CALFYA010000284.1 GCA_937952925.1 uncultured Moraxellaceae bacterium | reverse complement strand
ATTTCGCGTGATGCGCCGTACTTTGGCTTTGAAATCCCCAATGCCGAAGGCAAATATTTTTATGTGTGGATTGACGCGCCGATTGGCTACATGGCGAGCTTTGAGCATCTGTGCAAACGTCGCCCTGAACTCGGTCTGAATTTTGACGATTACTGGCGCGAGGGACACGGCACCGAGCTGTATCACTTTATTGGTAAAGACATCGTCAAGTTTCATGGCTTGTTTTGGCCTGCCATGCTGACGGCGTCGGGCTATCGCACCCCAACTGGTGTGTTTGCGCATGGCTTTTTGACCGTCAACGGCGAGAAGATGAGCAAGTCGCGTGGCACGTTTATCAAAGCCGAAACTTACCTTGAACATCTCAATCCTGAGTGTCTACGCTACTACTTTGCCAGCAAGCTGTCGGCGAGTGTGGAAGACATTGATTTGAGCTTGGAAGACTTTGCTCAAAAAGCCGACAGCGATTTGGTCAACAAGTTTGTCAATATTGCCAGCCGCTGCGCCAAATTTATCAACAGCAACTTTGCCAATCAGTTGTCTGTCATCAACGCCGAGCCTGAGCTGATCGGGCGCACCATCGATGCCGGTGATAGCATCGCTGCTGCTTATGAAGCGCGTGAATATAGCCGTGCGATTCGTGAAATCATGGCGCTGGCAGATCTTGCCAATCAGTATATTGATGAGAAAAAGCCGTGGGCGCTCGCCAAAGCCGATCCGACATCGGTCGAAGTCCAACAAGTGTGTACGGTTGGCCTCAATTTGTTCCGGCTATTGACCGTGTACCTTGCGCCAGTGTTGCCCAACCTTGCCGCGCAAGTGCAAGCCTTCTTACAGTTGGATAGCCTTGATTTTGCCAGCCGCCACCAACTGCTACTCGGCAGTAACATCAACGCCTTTGAACCACTGATGCAACGAGTGGATCGCAAGAAGATCGCGGCGATGGTCGATGCCTCCACCGAGTCTTTGGCCAATGCACAAGCCGCCGCGCCTGCACCGAGCAAAAAAGCAGAGAAAGCCGAAAAGGCCGCACCTGCGACACCCACCGACATCGTGTTTGATGATTTTGCCAAGGTTGATTTGCGAGTCGCACAGGTGATCCATGCCGAAACGGTCGATGGCTCAGACAAGCTCTTGAAATTGACTTTGGACGCCGGTGAAGGCCGTCACCGCACGGTGTTTAGTGGCATCCGCAAAGCCTATGCACCCGAAGCGCTCAAAGATCGCTTGGTGGTGCTGGTTGCCAATTTACCCCCACGTAAAATGGCCAAGTTTGGCGTGTCTGAAGGCATGGTGATTGCGGCAGGCAACGACGACGGCATCTATTTGCTGTCGCCTGATCATGGTGCCAAAGTCGGTGACAAAGTCAGCTAATCTGCATGGGGCAGCACGCCTGCCCCTGTCTTTTGCAAGGATGGTGCGACGTTGAGTGATATTGAGCGGGTCATCCGTGCCAGTAAATCGTTAGAAAAATTGCTTGAACAACAATACGGCGCAGAAGGCCGTGGGCTACACGAAAAAGCCAGCAGCGTTGAAGATCAACTCGATGCTGCCTCCCTCAAATCGCTGCGCTGGGTCGCCACCATGCGCAACAAAGTCGTGCATGAAGACGATTTTGAGTTACCTGATCCGCGGGGGTTTTCGGATACTGTCGAGCGACTCACAGAAACATTGACGCCCAAAGCCAAACCGATCCAGCCCAAAGTAGAACCCAAACCCCGACGTCGCCCAGCGGTAGACGCAGCCCCGATGCCACCCCCACCCGCTGACACTGCGCCCACCCTCGTCGGCCAGCCCAAAGTCCAGCCTACACCCCAAGCGCAGGCTCCCGTAGAAGACCGTAATCTCAATGAGCTTTGGGCGAGCTTATGTGTATTGATTTTGGTGGTCGCGATAGTGTGGGTGTTTGCGCACTAACCCCTCAAGAGCTGCGCAGCAACGCGGTGTGATAACCCGTTTGACCGGCGGCACACACCCGATTACGGCCATTTTCTTTGGCAGCATACAAGCAGCGATCGACCTGACGCACCACTTCCTCAAGGCTTTCTTCGCCGCGCAAAGTGCAGTACACGCCAAAACTTGCGGTGAGTACAATTCGCTCACCGCCATCGCTCCACAGCAAGGTTTGCTCCAAAATTTTGCGGCAGTGTTCGGCAATCATCACCGCTTCGTTTTGGGTGGTATTGCCCAGCACCACCAAAAACTCCTCACCACCATAGCGCCCCAGCTGGTCATCTTTGCGCAGACCTTGCTTGAGCGCATCGCTGGCTTTGCGTAAGGCTTCATCGCCAAGCAGATGACCAAAATGGTCGTTGATGCGTTTGAAATGATCCAGATCCACCAAAATCACCGCAGTCGGCTGCGAGGTACGCCGTGCCTGATTGAGGGTCAGTTGCAAGGTGTGGGTGATCGAACGACGATTGGCTAAGGTGGTCAGGCTATCGGTCAGACTAATCCGATGAATGACTTCTTCTCGCTTACGCCAATGGATCAACAACAAGTCACTGAGCAAAATAATCGAAATCAAATGCGGTGCCGAAAAAAACACCATACACAAAAACACAAACGGTTTGGCTTCGGGATCGACCCACATTTGGCTCTCAAACAGCGGCGCATACGGCAAGATATTGAATGCAATCAAGCTCGATAGCCCCAACAATAAGATCAACGCCGTGCCCAACGCCAGATAGATCAGTCGCCGTGTAAATAAAATAAAGCCAAACAGCGGCGCACCAGCCAACACCAGCCCGACTGCAATCGTCCACAGTCCCGTCATATAGGCCAAGTACAATAAACTCAGCGAATAAAACATCAGATAAGCCACAGGCACCACTTTTTGCGCCCATGCATATTCGTCGAGCCAACGACTCGCCATAATCATCAAGACACAAATCACCACCAAAATCGCTTGAATGGGGGTCATCTGAATCAAGATGTCATAGTTGATATAGGGATGAGGAAAAAACACCTCATACACATGAAACAGTAAATACTGCAAAAAAATAGGCAACAAAATCATCAGCACTAAATTGGCCTTACGGACTGGACTCCAGTCAAGGACATTATCAAGATGCTTCAATAATCTTGTCATTTGGAAAAGCTGCATGCGCCCCTGCACTCCCTCAAGGTCAATGCTTTTGTGAATCCGTTCACACCATGCGCTATCTAACCGTGAGATGGACAAGGGCGCAACCCAATACCACAGACATTCAGACCAAATGCATATTTTGCAGTATCGGGTTTTGATCCATCCGGCGATGACGGATGGATGGACAGGATCACAGGTTTACGCGAAAAAAGTACTCACGGTAGTATTTGAGCTCGCGGATCGAATCGCGAATATCATCTAATGCCAAATGAGAGCTTTCTTTTTTCAACCCATCCATAATCTCAGGCCGCCACCGACGTGCCAACTCTTTAACCGACGAAACGTCAAGATTCCGATAATGGAAAAACTGTTCAAGTTCGGGCATCAGGCGATGCATAAAGCGGCGATCTTGGCAAATCGAGTTACCACACATCGGCGATTTTTTTGGATCGACCCACTTTTTCAAAAACTCAAGGGTCAGGCGTTCGGCATCTTGGGCGCTATGCGGACTACGACGCACCCGCTCGGTCAGTCCCGATTGACCATGTTGGCGGGTATTCCACTCGTCCATGGCATTGAGCACCAAATCGCTTTGGTGAATCGCAATCATTGGGCCTTCGGCCAAAATATTCAGATTTTCATCGGTAACAATGGTGGCAATTTCGATAATCTGATCACGGTCGGTATCCAAACCGGTCATTTCAAGATCAATCCAAATCAAACGCTGATCAGGTTTACTTGCGTTCATGAATTCAGGCTTTCAGCGACAGAAGAAGCGCCTATACTAGCAAACTCTGACTCATTCACGGTTTGCGTGATGCAAAAA